>NZ_JFXG01000006.1:0-226209 GCF_000588015.1 Acinetobacter sp. 1294243 | reverse complement strand
CGTGTAGAAGCTGGTATCGTTAAAGTTGGTGAAGAAGTAGAGATCGTTGGTATTAAAGATACAGTTAAAACAACTGTAACTGGCGTAGAAATGTTCCGTAAACTTCTTGACGAAGGCCGTGCAGGTGAGAACTGTGGTATCTTACTTCGTGGTACTAAGCGTGAAGACGTACAACGTGGTCAAGTACTTGCTAAACCAGGTACAATCAAGCCGCACACTAAATTCGACGCAGAAGTATACGTACTTTCTAAAGAAGAAGGTGGTCGTCACACTCCATTCTTAAATGGTTATCGTCCACAGTTCTACTTCCGTACAACTGATGTAACTGGTGCAATCCAATTACAAGACGGCGTTGAAATGGTTATGCCAGGCGACAACGTTGAAATGTCAGTAGAATTAATCCACCCAATCGCAATGGACCCAGGTCTACGTTTTGCGATCCGTGAAGGTGGTCGTACTGTAGGTGCTGGTGTTGTTGCGAAAGTAACTGCATAATCACTTTCAGTGAAAAAAAGCGCTCTTTTTAGAGCGCTTTTTTTATATTTAATTGTCTAACAATCACTATAAAGGCTGGCCCTAACTGATATTTCAATGTCCTTATTTCCCCTTAATCCTTTTTATTAACTTTGTATGATAAGAATCAAGAAAACGAACAATAAAGTTTGAGTAATCAGGGTTACTTACTAAGGAGTTTTGGGTATGAATGCTAAAGTGAATATTACGAATCGTGCAGGCGCAAGCTTTCCAGTACGTCGTATGAATTTTGACTTTAATGATGTACCAGAATATTGGATGAATGGTTCTGCTGGACTCACACATTTTATGACTGCATTGTCAGCATTGTTTCCGGCTGGTGAGAAATTCTTTATAGATAGTGTACGAGCAGTACGTTATCACCCAGCTATTAAAGATGATGAAGCGCTCCAAAAAGAGATTAGTGCTTTCATAGGGCAAGAAGCAATGCATACTCAAGAGCATGTAAACTTCAACGCTTCTGCTCAAAAGTTTGGTCATGATGTAGAAACGTTAGAGAAATTTACCGATACGGCAATTCAAACAGCAATTAAAACTTTTGTAAAAATTGTCAAACCTTTCGGTATGACAAAAGAAATGGTTGATTTGACTGCTACAACGGCTCTTGAGCATTTTACCGCTACTATTGCTTCGCAATTATTGGTCAATAAGCACATTCAAGAGCTTATGACAGATGAGACAATGTCAACAATGTGGTATTGGCATGCGATTGAAGAAAATGAGCATAAAGCCGTAGCTTATGATGTGTACGAAGGTGTGTTTGGTAAAGGCATAAAAGCTTATGCGTTACGAACCAGTTCTTTGGTATTTGCTATGACTTTAATCTTTTTAATCCAGTCATCCTTTGTGCTTCGTTTATTAAAGCAAGACAACAAGTTGAATTTAGATGAACTATCAGTAATTTATAAATACGGATATAGCCCATCTAAAGGTATTATTAGTGGTATGGCTAAAGAAATGTTAGCTTACTTTAAACCTGGCTTTCATCCAAATGACCTAGATACTGTTGGGCTATTGAAAACATGGAAAGCAAAATTAGGTTTATAGATTTAATTCATGATTTATAAAGAGCCCGATAGTGGCCCTTTTTATTTTTCTATAACTATTTTAAAGAGATCATGGAGCAGATATTGCACCTTTATGTGTCTATGAATGACCTCATCTGATATTTCTCTGTCCTCATCTGCACTTAATTGGTACATCGAAAGACGTATGATTATAAATATTAAGAAAATAAATAAAGTTATATGTGAATTAGCTATTCACTTAAAAGGAGTCTGAGATGAATGCTAAGGTAAATATTTCCAATCGTGCTGGCGCTAGTTTCCCTGTGCGTCGTATGGATTTTGAATTTGCTCAGGTCCCACGTTATTGGGCAAATTATGATGCAGCATTAACACATTTTATGACAGCATTATCGGCCCTTTTTCCAGAAGGTGAGCAGTTCTTTGTAAATAGTACGCGTGCTGTTCGAAATGATCCAAAGCTTGCTGATCCAGATCTTCAAAAAGAAATTAGTGCTTTTATTGGTCAAGAAGCGATGCACTCCAAAGAGCATTTAGCATTTAATGCTTCAGCACAGGCTTATGGTTATGATGTGCGCCATATGGAAAAGCAAACAGGAAAAGTCATTAAGATGGGTACAGCTGTTGTAACCAAATTAATGAAACCTTTTGGCTATACCAAAGAAATGATTGATTTGACTGGAACCTGTGCTCTAGAGCATTTCACATCGACCATTGCAGCTGAACTTTTACAAAACCCTGAAATTCAGGCCATGTTCCAAGATGACACCATGTATCATTTGTGGATGTGGCACGCAGTTGAAGAAAATGAACATAAAGCTGTGGCATTTGATGTGTATACAAGTATGTACGGACAAGGTCCGAAAGCTTATTTTATGCGTTCAACAGCCTTGATTATTGCAATGGCATTAATCTTTGCAACGCAGTCTTATTTTACTGCTAAGTTACTTAAGACTGATGATAAATTAACTTGGAAAGATACGAAATACATGCTTAAGTTCATGTATGGTCGTAAAGGTTTTATGACTCGTCAAATTCCAGAGTTACTTGATTTTTTAAGACCAAAATTTCATCCAAATGATTCTGATACCACAGCATTGTTGGCAACTTGGCGTGAAAAATTAGGTCTTTAACAAATACTGAAAAAAGGGACAATTCAATTGTCCTTTTTTTTTGCTCGTTTTTTCTTGGGAAGTTTTTATAATACGCACTACTTTAGAATCTTCATTGCGTTGAAACTCATGATTCGTATTATGCAAAACACTGATGTGGATATTGTTGTTCAAATTGAAAAATCAGTTCAGACCCATCCGTGGTCAAGACAGCAATTTATTGAATCTTTGAATTCTTATCAATGTACAGTGATTGAGTCACAAAACAGAGTGGTTGGGTTTTGTATTTTACAGCCTGTTTTAGATGAAGCTAATTTGTTACTCATGGCAGTTGATCCTAAAATGCAAGGGCAGGGTTTAGGATATGAGTTATTAAGTGCATCAATTGAAAAATTGGAAAATCAGCCAGTACAAATCTTTTTAGAAGTTCGTGAAAGTAATAAAGCCGCTATTGGTTTATATGAAAAAACAGGCTTTCACCAAATTGATCTGCGTCGCAATTATTATCCTACCCAAGATGGTGGGCGGGAAGATGCGGTCATTATGGTAAAAACCTGTACAGATGATTTCGCATCTTTATTTAATGATTAAATTATTCCATTCAGAAGGTAACGTTGTCATAAGAGAAGTACCTAGCTGTTGAATTTCCTCTGGTGACAATGATCGGTTTAAACGACGCCATTGTCCATCAAGTAGAAGTTCTAAAGGTGTATATTGCGATTTATAGTTCATTTTAGCTGAATGAGGCACCCAATAGCCTAAATAAAGGTACTCTAAACCGAGCGATTTCACATATTCAATTTGGTTAAGAATAGAGTAAACACCAAGTGATCTGCGATGCTCATCGGGATCAAAAAATGTATAGACAGCTGATAGTCCATCATCCATTAAATCACAAGTAGAAACGCTAATGAGCCGATTGTCTTTCCAAAGCTCAAGAAAAAAACTATCTGTGCAGCTATGTACTAAAAACTTTTCAAACTGGTCTAAGCTCGGCGGAAACATATCACCATCTGCATGGCGTTCATTAATATAGCGTTCGTATAAATCATAATGAATTTGTGCTGCTTGCCGCGTAGGTAGAACAGTCATGGTGAGATCTTGATTTCGTTTCCATGCTTTTTTTTGCATGCTGTTCATTTGAAAATCGGCAACTGGAACACGACAAGACAGACATTGTCTACATAAATGACATTCAGGGCGATAAACAAAGTCACCACTACGGCGAAAGCCTAAACGAGAAAGTTCTGAAAGAGTGACCACATCAATTCGATGGATGGGATCTAAAAACACCATGCGTGCTGATTTATTTTCTAGATAGCTGCAATCATGAGGTGGAGTAATATAATACTGCAGATCATTTAAAAGGGACTTCGGGTGATATGATTTCATGATTGGTCCCTCCTGTTATCATTCCATTAATTTTGCATCTAATGCTATTGTTTTACTTGAAAATACACGTTCTTGATACTTTTTCCAATTGATAGAGGGGTGAATAATTACATCTTGTAACGATTTTAAGTAGTCTTGACGAGAAAGTGTACTGGCTCCCAGACTAATTAAGTGACTGTTTACGAGTTGGCAGTCTATCCATGGTAGCTGATTTTCTTGTCCTATGAGCATTAATGTATAAAAAGCCATTTTTGAAACATCCGTTTCGTTGCTAAACATTGACTCACCAAAACATCCTTTACCAATCGTAACACCATATAAACCTCCTACAAGCTCCTCTTGTTGCCATACTTCAATACTGTAACCATAACCAGCATTAAACATCTCACAGTAGCCTTGAATAATATCTTCACTAATCCATGTTTCGTCTGCATAACTTCTTGGCAAAGAGCAAGAGCGAATAACTTGTTCAAAGGCATGATTAACCGTAATTGCATAACCATGTTTTTTCATATTTCTTAGTAATGACTTGCTGGGCTTGTAGTTTTGGGGGTAAATCACACAACGAGGTTCTGGGCTCCACCAACAAATAGGCTCATCTTCATTAAACCAAGGAAAGAGACCATGGGTGTATGCTTCATATAGGGTAGAAGGGGAGAGGTCCGCTCCAATACAAATTAAACCATGACCCTCTGGATCGGCTTCAATCGGGTCAGGAAAAATGAATTGGGAAAGTGGAAGTGTATTCATAAAAATAAAATAAGATGAGCTTTAAGGTTATGCTATAAAAATTAATATATGTCAGCTAGTCATTATTCTAAAAAAAAACAGCCGTTATAAGAACGGCTGTTTTAAAACTCTAGAAATCTATTAATTAAAGATTATCTAGATATTTTTCAGCATCTAGAGCCGCCATACAGCCAGACCCAGCAGAAGTAATCGCTTGGCGATAAATGCTGTCAGCGACATCACCAGCAGCAAAAACACCAGCTACAGAAGTCGCTGTTGCATTACCAGAGGTACCGCTTTGCACTTGGATGTAGCCATCACGTAGGTTTAACTGGCCTTCAAACATTCCAGTGTTTGGCTTGTGACCAATTGCTACGAACAGACCATGAACCTCTACGTCTTGCTTAGAATCATCTTGAGTTGATTTAAGGCGAACACTGGTTACGCCAGTATTGTCACCCAATACTTCTTCAACTTCGTGGTTCCAGATAATGCTGATTTTGCCTTCTTTTTCTTTGGCAAATAAATGATCTTGCAAAATCTTTTCAGAACGTAAAGTATCACGGCGATGTACTAACGTTACATGTGAAGCAATATTTGATAAATAAAGTGCTTCTTCAACAGCTGTGTTACCACCACCAACAACCATTACTTTTTGGTTTTTGTAGAAGAAACCATCACATGTTGCACATGCGCTTACACCTTGACCCATAAAGTTTTGTTCAGACTCTAGACCAAGATATTGAGCTGTAGCGCCAGTTGCAATAATTAAAGCGTCACATGTGTACTCTTCCATATCACCTTTTAAAACAAAAGGACGTACACTTAAGTCCACTTCGTTAATATGGTCATAGACGAGTTCTGTACCAAAGCGTTCAGCATGTGCTTGCATACGATCCATTAATGCAGGACCTGTTAAACCTTCAGGATCGCCCGGCCAGTTGTCAACTTCGGTTGTTGTTGTAAGTTGCCCACCTAGTTGTAAACCTGCAATTAAAGTAGGTTTAAGGTTTGCACGCGCTGCATATACTGCTGCACTATAGCCCGCAGGGCCAGAACCGAGAATAATTAACCGAGAATGACGAGCACTCATTGAGGGTATCCTTATTTATTTCGAGAATTTTGAAAATTATACGTGAATTTGCCGATCAATAGCGTTAAATCAATGTGGATAATATTGATCAGGTCAATCGAATTAAGTTATATAACAATATAGAAGTGCCTTATGTTAACAACAACTGTAAAGAATCATGCACCTTTTTTGTAAGAACAGGTGCATAATATAAAGTTCATTCGTTGAAGATCTAAAATGTAGTTCTTCACATCTCTAAACCAATAATTAAATGGGTTACAGGACAGTATATGACTGCGGTGTCAAGTGTTTATGCACAGCGCTTATTGATGACATTATTCTTGGTTTCTTTTGGTATTTATATGTTTCTGGCAACAGTAACATATACACCATTTGACCCGGGCTGGATGCATATTTCCAGTGATACTCAGCAAGTATCCAATGCAAGTGGTATTGCTGGCGCATGGATTGCAGATTTGCTGTTTGGTTTTTTAGGATGGGCAAGTTTGCTTATTCCAATTTTCCTTTTCATTGAAGCAATTCAGGTTTGGTGGCCACGTAGTTTCCTAAACCGCCCATTTCGTTATGCTGCACAATTCTTCTTAATTCTAGTTGTATCTAGCTTACTTTATTTACATTGGAATGTGCCGGCAGATACTTTAGATAATGCAGCTGGGGGAATTATTGGTTATGAGTTAGGTCAAAGCCTATCTCAATTGTTAACAATTTACGGTGCGACCTTATTTTTGCTGGTTTTCGGGGTAGTCTTGTTTACACTTGCATTTGGGGTGCAATGGAGTAAAACATGGGTTACGCTCAAAGCGACACCAAGTTATTTACAAGATTTATTTTATAAGAACGTATCTCCGAATGAATCGGATTATGACTTAACAACTCAACCTGCCAACAAAGCAGCCGCGGTTAAAGTTGCTGATAATGCAGAGACGAATGCGAATGCTTCAGATGAGAAAGAAGCATCAGTTCAATCTGAATCAACTCAACCGCAATCTACCACAACGCGACATGATGCGGTTGCTGAGCGCTTATTTGCAGATGTGCTAGCGAAAGAGCAGAGCCGACCTGAACCTGTTGCAGATACACCAGTTGCAAATACTCAGAACTTTGAGCATACGCTTGAACAGGCCCATAAACTTGAACGAGATAGCCAACGTTTAGTTGCGACTGGCGAAGTATGGCGTGCTTTACAGCGTGATGATGCGAGTCATAAGCAAGAAATTGATGCGCTTTTAAGAGCTGCTGATGATTCGACAGAGATAGAACAAGTTCCTACTCATGAGCAATTTCAGCAAACAATTTCTCAAGTAAATCAAAATCAACCATCATCTAAACAAGACTTACATGGTCTTGATTGGAATGATGATGAGATTTTTGATGAGTTGCTTGCCGCGGTTCCAAACAGTAAAACTGCAACAGATGTGCATACACCATTTGTTCAAGATCACCATATAGAGACGGAACCAACTTCGCAATCTGTTAATATTGCGAACGAAACATCTTCAAATATTTCAAATTTAAATCAATCACCTAAAAATTTAGCAAACGAACAAGTCTTTGAAGATTTTGATGATTTATTAATAGATGAAGACATTGCTCCAGCTGAACCTGTAAGAGCAAGTAGTTATGCGCAATCTTCAGCATTTGTAAAAGCTCCTATCCAAACGACTATACAGGCCGACAAACTTTCAAAAGAAGAGTTTATTGAGGCTTGGCAGGAGACTGCTGGGAAACCGCAGGAAAATTCTGATTTTGATGAAGACGATTTCGATTTTGATGCGCCGTTAACAGATGCATCAGGCCGCCCAATGTCTCGTGCAATGCAAGTTGCCAAAAAGCGTTTGGATTTGCCAACTTTACCAGGTCTTGATTTACTCGATAAGGTTGATCCAAATAAGAAAGTCAACTTTACTGAAGAGCAACTTTCACGTTTGTCTGAATTGCTTGAAATTAAATTGCAAGAATTTAACGTAAAAGCTCAAGTAGTAGAGGCTCAACCAGGACCAGTTGTAACTCGCTTTGAGTTAGATTTGGCACCCGGTGTTAAAGCTTCTAAGGTCACGAATATCTCGCGTGACTTGGCGCGTTCAATGTCGATGGCATCTGTACGTGTGGTCGAAGTCATTCCTGGTAAACCATATATTGGTATTGAAGTGCCAAACAGTGCCCGTGAAATGGTACGTTTGATTGAGTTATTGGAAACACCAACATATCGCGACCCAAGTGCATTAATTAGTATGGCGATGGGTAAAGATATTTCGGGTAACCCTGTACTCACTGATTTGGCGAAAGCACCGCATATGTTGGTTGCTGGTACGACAGGTTCTGGTAAGTCAGTTGCAGTAAACTCGATGATTTTATCGATGTTGCTTAAATATACGCCTGACCAACTACGTTTAATTCTAATCGATCCAAAACAGCTCGAACTTGCAAACTATAATGATATTCCACATTTATTAACTCCAGTCGTTACTGACATGAAAGATGCGGTAAGTGCGTTAAACTGGTGTGTGAATGAAATGGAACGTCGTTATAAACTTATGTCGTTCTTAAAAATTCGTAAATTAAGTGACTATAACCGTAAAGTTGAAGAAGCGATTGCGAATGGTGAAGACTTAATTGATCCGACTTGGAAGCCAAGTGATTCAGCGACACAAGAACGTGCACCTCGTTTAACGCCATTACCATCTATTGTCATTGTTGCGGATGAGTTCGCCGACATGATTATGCAAGTGGGTAAAAAAGCAGAAGAAATGATTACCCGTTTGGCACAAAAATCTCGTGCTGCTGGTATTCACCTATTGCTTGCAACTCAACGTCCATCTGTTGATGTTATTACCGGTTTGATTAAAGCCAATATTCCAACGCGTGTAGCACTACGTGTAAATAGTAAAATTGACTCGCGTACTATTTTGGATGCTGGTGGAGCAGAAGACTTGTTAGGTCATGGTGATATGCTGTTCTTAGGACCAGGTAAAATTGAGCCGGAACGTGTGCATGGTGCTTTCATTAGTGATGATGAAGTAAACCGTATCTGTGATGCTTGGCGTGAGCGTGGCGAACCAGATTATATTGATGAAATCTTGACACCATTTGATGAAGAGCCAGCGTCACGTGGCTTTGAAGAGGGTGAAGGCGGTTCTGACCGAGATGCACTTTATGATCAATGTGTGTCATTCGTATTAGAAACTCGAAAAGCATCTACATCTTCGCTACAGCGCAAATTTAGTCTTGGTTATAACCGTGCTGCTCGTATTATTGATCAAATGGAAGAGAACGGCATTGTGAGCTCAATGGGTCCTAATGGTAAGCGGGATATTCTAGTTTAAGACAATACAATTTAAGCCTCTTCGGAGGCTTTTTTATAACTTAAATAAAGTGAACCTATTTATAAATGACTTAAAGATTTTATCGTCTAGTAAAAAAATGCTAATGTATTTTCCCTAAATAAATAACAATGAATTAAATTAGGAGAAAGACATGCTATTAGCTCTGATTACTTTAGCCTTTATTCACTTTTGCGCACTTATTACTCCCGGGCCTGATTTTTTCCTTGTATCTCAAACTGCCATTAGCCGGTCTCGTAAAGACGCTATGCTGGTCGTTGCTGGTATAACGGCGGGGGGTATGTTTTGGGCGTGCTTGGCACTGATGGGATTAAATCTTATATTTGAGAAAATGGCTTGGTTAAAGCAAGGATTGCTCATTGCTGGTGGCTTATATCTATGTTGGTTGGGCTATCAGATGCTACGTTCGGCTTTTTCAAAAAATGAGCAAGAGGGCAATGTTGCTGTTGAGCTCCCAAAAGCACCTTACTTATTTTTTATTAAAGGTTTGATAACGAATTTATCAAATCCAAAAGCTGTTATTTATTTTGGTAGTGTTTTCTCTTTATTTTTAGCTAATCCTCAACTTGATCAAGTTCACTGGCTACTCTTTATTATTGTAACAGTCGAGACAATTTTATGGTTCTGCTTTGTGACTTTTATTTTCTCGTTACCAAGTTTTAGAGCAGCTTATCGTAATTTTTCAAAATGGATTGATGGTATTTCGGGTGGTATTTTTACCGTATTTGGTATTTTCCTGATTGGTAATCGATAAGTCTAGATAAGAAAAAAGCCTCTTTTAGAGGCTTTTTTAATTGCTAAATTTTAGATCATTGATATAGGAATAATATAATAAAACTGAAAAGAATCAGCAGCCACATGATAGATCCTATAATAATTAAAATGATTTGAGGTGTATTGAATTTTTCTTGCTCAATTGTCGTATTTAGTTGTTTTTGTGCATAGTTCAACGCTTTAAAGGCTGGGATTAAAAATATAATGCTGCAGAGCGAGATAAGCCAGTAAGGATCAGGTAAGCCAACCAGTAAAGATGTAATGAGATATCCTAGATACATCCAACCTGAAGAGAAATCATTAGTATACCCTTGTTCTTTTGCGTATTTTTTTATGTGATTAAATAGTGAATATAAAAAGAATATAGAAAAAATTGCACGAGCAGCAGGCATAATATTTAACTTATCTTTGATTAGAAAAAATCGCCATGCTTTAAACATCCACCAAATTGGGTATAAGCCAAACGAAATTAAGGATAGAAAGATAAACTTATTAACACTAATAATTTTTAAATTTTCTATATGATTTGACTGGATGGATTGTGTTTGTTTTAAATTAATATGTTCTGGGTTCATAAATTTATATTTAGAATTAAATGGTATTGATGACTTTAAGATTATTTGTAATAAATGTAAATAATTTAGGTAATTGAATAAACCACATAATCTATCTCTTAAGTTTTTCTAGGATAGATTATGCAGTGTTATTCAAATAGAAAAGCTAGGCAAACTTTGCTAGAACTTCTAAAAATGGTGCTGATTGACGCGGAAACTTAGCAATTACATCATGGATGCGTTGGCCTTCAGGGGCTTTGGCATTAATATCACGCCCATCCGCAATAAATTGCGTTAAAAGACGCTCATAGTCTGTTGGGCGCATATGTTTGAATGCATGGTAGAGCACATGAAAATCTGCATTCACACCACTTGGAGGAAGTTGGTTGAGGTAGGCAAAAACACGCTCATCGGACCATTCTTCATTGAAAGTTGCTGGCTGTGATAATGCCATGACAATCTCCTCATTTTAAAAAAGGCAAAATAACTTGCGTTATTTTGCCTTGATTCTGATTTATTGAATAGTCAGAAATAGAATTATCGTTCTTCAGGTAAATTGATATTCATTTCTAACATTTCGATATTAGCTTCAGAGCGAACTTGCATTTGGATATGCTGTTCACCTACACCGCTAACATAACGACTAACCACTTGCATGATTTCTTTTTTCATCTGATCAATTTTGTCTTGGCTTAAACGGCGGCCTAAACCTTGTTCAGAAGCAACAATAACTTTCAAACGATCTTTGGCAGTTTGAGCACTTGATGGTTTTTCTTCGCTGCTAAATAATTTCCTCCAGAATCCTGCCATATCTACGCTCCAAATAGTCGTGCTAACCAGCCTTTAGGTTGAGCTGTGATGTGTCGATAAGGACGGTCTTCGCCAAGGAAGCGTGCAACCAAATCATCATACCCCTGACCAGCTTTAGTTTCTGAATACAGAATAACTGGCTTACCTTCGTTTGATGCTTGTAATACACTTGGACATTCTGGAATAACACCTAATGTCGGTACGCGTAAAATATCTTTAGAAATATCATCAATTGTCAGCATTTCCTGACGGTCAGCACGTTCCGGGTTAAAACGTGTAATACATAAATGTTTACGTATACGCCCTTCGTTGTGTTCAACTTTCTTGGTTTTGCTATCTAACATACCAATAATACGGTCAGAGTCACGTACTGAAGAGATTTCAGGGTTTGTTACAATGATTGCTTCATCTGCATGATACATGGCTAAAATCGCGCCACGCTCGATCCCAGCAGGTGAGTCACAAATGATGTAATCAAACTCTTGAGATAACTCATCAATAACTCGAGCAACACCTTCGTCGCTCAACGCATCTTTATCACGTGTTTGTGAAGCCGGTAAAATATAAAGGTTTTCGATATCTTTATCGCGAATAAGGGCTTGTTGCAGACGTGCTTCATTATTAATAACATTAACGAAATCATATACAACACGACGCTCACAACCCATAATCAAATCAAGGTTACGTAAGCCTACATCAAAATCAATCACAACAGTTTTATGACCACGAAGGGCTAAACCTGTTGCAAAAGATGCGCTCGTTGTAGTTTTACCTACACCACCTTTGCCTGATGTTACGACAACAATTTTGGCCACCGAATCCACTCCTATTATGGTCATACACCCTTAAAAGGGCTGTTTTTTGGTGATTTGCTTAATAAATTAAAGTTCTAGAGCTTCAAATTCAAGCTCTTGCTTTTCATTTAAATAAATATGTACTGGTTTTTTTACCACATGTTTAGGGATATCATCTGCGACACAATACGTTCCGGCAATGGAAACGAGCTCAGCCTCTAAAGATTGGCAAAAAATGCGTGCAGCTGCGTGCCCGCCCGCACCAGCAATGACTCTACCACGAACTGTGCCATAAATATGTATATTTCCTGAAGCGATCACCTCGGAACCACTATTCATGCCAGCCTTTAAAATAATATCGCCGTTATCTTGTACAAGGGATTGGCCTGTACGCAAAATTTCATCATGATAAGAGGTAATATGAGCGACCGCTATCTTGTTTAGTGGTTTTTTTGTTTCTGCTGAAGACGAGGCAGGAGCTGTAGCAGGTTTTTCCACAATAGCCACTTGTTCAGCTGTCGCTTTAATGCGCTGTAAGGGTTGATCTGCCGGTAAAACAGGGAATTGAATAGCGCGAGCCTCATCTCCTAAAATACCGTCGATTACCGCCATTGGTTGTAAACCCAAGCTCACCAGAAGTTGAATCAATGCAATTAACTCTTGCTCAACTGTACTGTCAATAATCACTAAAGTTCCTTGATAGGAACCTTCATTTAAAATATTTGATAATTGCTGGCGGATCACATCATGATCATTGGTATCGAAGGTTATCCTGCTAAAGTTAACCATTCTGCCGGTAATCCGTATATCAGCCATAAGTCTTCCTTCAAGGCGTTAAACGAGCTGTAATATCGTTAAGTTTATTGTAAATAGGGCAAATGCTAGAACAATTCGTGCCAATTCTCTAGCGTGATTCATAAAAAATTAAATAAATGCTTATTCTTTGATTCGATCATACTCCGCAAGGGTTTGTTGCCATTGTTTGACCTTGACTTGTTTACGTACAGACTCCAGTGTCTCGAACACGACAGATTCAACCAATTGCTCAAGCTGACGATTATTAATATTGATTTCACTTACTCTTTGAGAAATTAATTGATAAGTAGGATTTGGAGCATCTTGAGATCCCTCAATTAAAGGTTCAATTAAACCTGCACTAATATTTTCACCTAATCTTTGACCAATGCTTTGAATTTGCTGTTCAATGCGGCCACCGACTAAAGGAATTAAGCGTAATAATTGAGTTAGCTCAGGCGTATCAATAATGGCTTGATCTACAATTTTGCCCACACCTTTTGTAATGGCAGGCTTTTGTTCTTTTAAAGCGGTGGCTAAAGATTCTTGTAATAATGCGGTTAGAGCGACAGTAAATTGCTCACGATGATGATTAACCAAGTCATGAATAATCTGTTTATGGCTAGAACTGGTTTCAAGTTCATATCTAATGCCATCAATCACGGTAATTACAACGCGGTCAGATAATTCCTCCATTACGACGCGATAATAAAATAGCCCAGTTTTTCGCCAGCTTTCAGGAACAACTGGATAGCCCAACTCATGTAAGCGATAAGCAATAATCCCAGCGCGGAATAAGCGTAAAAAACGGAGCTGAGGAATAATAGCTAAAATTTCATACCAGTGAATAAACGGGAAAAAGAACCAACGCTTATGGTGCTTGTTGATGATCGCAATAGCCCAGCGTACAAGCAGCTCAATAATTAAAAAACCAATAAACCAAGCTTCTGATGTAATCACCCACGGATGTAGTGAAGTACGATAAAAGCTGAGTACTTGGGGCAAGTGAATATGTTCGAAGAACCATGCCCCAATACTGCTCATTAAAAAGAAATTAGTCGCAAGACAGAACAAGTTAAAAATGATAATAAACACCATAAAGATGTCGTAGACCAAAAACAGCTTAAATGAAAGGCTGTTTGGGTCTACATGATGGTATTTCGTTTTTTTCCCAGAACTGTTTTGCATAATAACGGGTGCTTTCTTAAATATTTGCAGTGGTATATTGAGATTTCATTTGCTCAATAAGTTGATCTTTTTCGGTCCAAATGTCATGAACCCATTGCTGGAAACGTTCACGATAAGCCGCGTCATCTTCATAGTTGCCGCCAAGTACCCAGTCTGGAATTTCAATTTTACGTAAGTTAACCGCAATTTTAGAAACATCCCCAAGCCAGAAATCGCTATATCCCGGTACGCCATCAGGATAGACGATGGTCATATCAACTAGGGCATCGATTTTGTCACCCAAGATGTTTAATGCAAGCGCCAAGCCACCTGCTTTGGGTTTTAGCAAATGCTTATAAGGGGATTTTTGCTGGTCATGTTTTTCTTGAGTAAAACGAGTACCTTCCAAATAATTTAATAGAGTGAAGGGCTGACTTAAAAGCTGCTCACAAGCTTTACGTGCTTCCATCATGTCACGGTCTTTAAGTTCAGGATTCTTAGCGATCTGTTCTTTAGTGTGACGCTTCATCATTGGGAAGCCTAAAATTTTAAATGCTTGCCCAACAAAAGGAATAAAGATGAGTTCCCATTTAGTAAAGAAACGGGTAAGGGGCATACGGGTTAAACCGAAATATTGATTTACAGTCGTGTCTACCCAACTTTGATGATTACAGGTCATGAGATAACGACCTTGCATATTCAGATCAAGTCCTTCATCAATGGTAATGTCCCATTTTAGATTGGGTAGAACATGGTCAATTAACCAATTATTTACCCCTAACCAGCTATTTGTAATTTGAATATTAGTTTCATCTATTTTTGATGATTTTTTTAAAAGCTTGGTCAGACCTAATGCAAGAACAGGAGGACCATGAAAAAAAGTACTTCCTGTAATGACTGTACCTACAGTGAGTCCACGTGTAATTTTTTTTAGCGCAGATTGTTTATTGGGTGCAGTTGACATATAAAAGACCCCGAATGTCTCAAATCCATAGAAAAGTTGTTCAACTATAACTGTCATAATATGAAATACAACGTTATCTTAGACAACAATGAAGAAATTGTGATGAGCTAGCATCTTAAAGTGCATCAAAATATTACAAAAACATAACTAAACTGTTTATTATTAACAAAATATCAATGTTTTATACTTCCTTTTTGTTTCATTATTCATTCAGACAACAAAACACACAAAGTGAGGAGGCATGCAATGCGTGCATTAGTTATTTCAACAGTGGTAGGGGCAGCAGTAGTTCTTTCTGGTTGTCAAACAACTGGTAATAATCTTGGTGGCGTTGAATACGATAAAGCCGCATTAGGTACTTTAATTGGTGCAGCAGCTGGTTATGGTATTTCTAAATCAAATGCAAACTCTAGCCGTCAAAACAACCGTGCTGCGGCAATTGGTGCAGTTCTTGGTGCTGCTGGTGGTGTATATCTTGACCAGAAAGAGAAAAAACTTCGTCAACAAATGGCGGGTACTGGTGTAGACGTTGGCCGTAACCCAGATGGTTCTGTTCAATTGATCATGCCTGGTAGCATTACTTTTGATACAAACAAATCAAACATCAAGCCAAACTTCTACGCAACTTTGAACAAAGTGGCTCAAACTTTGGCTGAAGATAACAAGAGTGCAATTCTTGTAACTGGTTATACTGATAACACTGGTAATGACTCTATCAACATTCCATTATCACAAGCACGCGCTCAATCAGTACGTAGTTATTTAGCTAGCCAAGGCGTATCTGCTAGCCGTATCGACGCGCAAGGTTATGGTTCATCTAACCCGATCGCAGATAACTCAACTGCATCTGGCCGTGAACAAAACCGCCGTGTAGAAATCAGCATTTATGCTAAACAATAAGATTTAGTTTATTGTTTCAAAAACCACCTTCGGGTGGTTTTTTTATGGGTGCAGTACAAGAAATAATCACGACATTCTGCGGCGCATAAATTGCATTATTAGACATCATTTATACATATCCGTAGATTTACTATTGGGATTCTAAAAAAGAGATGACTATAATCATGCTCGAAAAATCAAGAGGTAATACACGATGTCATCTGCCAGTCAATTGAACAACAAGCAAGAAGAAGCCATGAAATATACTCAGGGCCCTTTATTGGTGCTTGCTGGCGCTGGTTCAGGTAAAACATCGGTAATTACGCGTAAAATTGCCTATTTGGTGCAACATTGCCGTATTCCTGCGCATCGTATAACCGCGATGACCTTCACAAACAAAGCTGCACGTGAAATGAAAGAACGTGTGACCAAGCTTTTGTCGCGTGAAGAAGCAAAAGGTTTATCTGTTTCTACCTTCCATACTTTTGGTTTAAATCTTTTACGTTTAGAACTTAAAAATTTACCTTTAAAAGCTAATTTTTCGATTTTAGATGCAGACGACTGTAAACGTATTTTGATGGATTTGATGCATCGCGACAATTTATCGGGTGCAGAGAGTAAAGAATTAATTGCCAAGGCAATGAAGAAAATTTCAGATTGGAAAAACGATCTGATTTTGCCTGAACAAGCGCATTCGACTTGTGAAACACCAGAAGATGTCCAGTTTGCTCATCTTTATCAACTTTATGAACGTAATTTACGTGCCTACAATGCTGTCGATTTTGATGACTTGATTGTTATGCCAACACGCTTATTGCAAGAAAATGCAGAAGTACGTGACAAGTGGCAAAACCGTGTCCGTTATTTATTAGTCGATGAATATCAAGATACCAACACCGCGCAGTATATTTTGGTCAAACTTTTAGTTGGGGTAATGGGGCAGTTCACCGCGGTAGGTGATGATGACCAGTCAATCTACGCATGGCGTGGTGCTAAGCCCGAAAATATGGCTTTGCTTAAACAGGATTTCCCAAATCTACATATTATTAAACTTGAACAAAATTATCGTTCGACCAGCCGTATTTTAAAAGCAGCGAACTGTGTGATTCAAAATAACCCACATATTTTTGACAAGAAATTATGGAGTGATAAAGGGCATGGGGAAGTCATCCGAATCATTACATGTCGTAATGATGATGATGAAGCAGAGCGCGTGGTCAAAGACCTACTGACTCATAAACTGATGAACGGTAAGAACTGGAAAGATTATGCTGTGTTATATCGCGGAAACTTTCAGGCACGTGTGTTAGAAACCCAGCTTCGTCAAATGCAAATTCCGTATAAACTCTCTGGCGGTACATCGTTCTTCGCCCGTGCAGAAATTAAAGACGTGATGAGTTACTTACGTCTTATTATTAATCCAGAAGATGACAGTGCTTTCTTACGAATTATTAATACGCCTAAACGTGCGATTGGCCCTGTTACTCTAGAGAAACTAGGTTTGTTTTCACAAGAAAATAATTTGTCTTTACTCGGTGCTTCTGCTGACCAGCGTTTAAGCATGGTGCTTCCTAAAAAGGCAGAAACACAGCTTCATGAGTTTGCTGACTTTATCGCGACATTTACTCGTGAACTCTTAGAAGATGATGAGCCTGTGCCTAAAGTTCGTCAAATGATGAATGAAGCGGGTTATATGGATTACGTTCGAGAACAGTCAGCAACACCTGCACAAGAGAAAAGTAAACTCGATAATATCGAGAACTTATTTACCAGTATTCAAAATCTGATTAATCGTGCTGAAGATGTTGATGAAAAGAATATTGAAAGTGTCATCCGAAAACTAGTTTTGCTCGATCTGTTAGAACAGCAGCAGGAAGAAGAAGATACAGATAAAGTTAACCTTCTTACTTTGCATGCAGCAAAAGGTCTGGAATTCCCATATGTATACATTATGGGACTTGAAGAAGAACTATTGCCTCACAAAAACTCGATTGCAGCAGAAACCATTGAGGAAGAGCGCCGTCTCATGTACGTGGGAATTACACGTGCACGCCAAGGTTTAACTTTAACTCTAGCGGAACAGCGTAAAAATGGTGGACAGATGAAACAAATGACGCCTAGCCGTTTCCTTGATGAGCTTCCGCAAGATGAGCTTGAGTGGTTAGGGCGTAAAAAGAAAATTGCGGCTAATGTTGACCCTAAAGAACAGGCTCAACAATATCTGGCAAATTTAAAAGCTTTATTAAAGCGTTAATTTTTTTAATTTTTAGGAAATCCCATGAAAGTTCAAGTGAAATTGCTCGATCCGCGTTTAGGTAAAGAATGGCCTTTACCTTCATATGCAACAGCAGGTTCAGCGGGTTTAGATTTACGTGCCTGTTTAGATGAAGCAATTGATATTGAACCAGGACAAACTGTTTTAGTTAAAACAGGTATGGCAATTTATATTCATGATGTAAATTTTGCTGGTTTAATTTTACCGCGTTCAGGTTTAGGTCATAAACACGGTATCGTGCTTGGCAACTTAGTTGGTTTGATTGATTCGGATTATCAAGGTGAATTGATGGTTTCAGTTTGGAACCGTGGTCAAACCACATTCCGTTTAGAACCAGGTGAGCGTTTGGCACAATATGTTTTAGTGCCAGTCGTACAAGCTGAATTTGAGCAAGTAGAAGAGTTTGAAGAAACTTTACGTGGCGCTGGTGGCTTTGGCCATACAGGTAAACAATAAGTTTTTTTAAATATTAACGAAAATCAAACGCCTGTTGAACAGGCGTTTCTTTTTACATCTTGAATGTTACAAAGGATTATATTACAACACGCTTTACTCATATTCTTTTAACTTTTTTAGCAAACAAACCTTTCAAAAATTTTGAATAATCTATGTTTTTGCGATAGATCGAATTGATCTTTAAATAGAAGATACGCTATGAATGTAAGACACTCATTTCCAAAAAGTATTTTTCGTGCTTACGATATTAGAGGCAAACTTTCTTTCTTAACCACGGACGTTGTCCGTTCAATTGCCTACGGATTGGCACAACAATACAAACAAGCAAAACAAACTCAATTAGTAATTGGCTATGATGCCCGGCTCACAAGCCCAGCCTATGCACACTTAATTGAAGAAATTTTAATAGAACAAGGTTTAAAAGTGACCAATATTGGTTGCTGTTCATCACCAATGATGTACTACATTGCACGAGATTTTGGTGGCAATGGCATTATGGTGACAGCAAGCCATAACCCAAAATCTGATAATGGTATTAAGTGGATTTTAAAAGGCGAACCGCCGTCTCCGGAAATGATTCAGCAGGTGGGTGAAGAAGCCCAAACTTATGTACCAAGCCATTCAATTTCTGTACTTGAGTTAACCTTACCGCAATTTAAAGCTGAATTTTGCCAGCAATACCAACAAGCCATTTTTAAAGATATTCAGTTAAAACATCCTTTAAAAGTTGTTTTAGATGGTTTGCATGGTTCAGCTGGGCATTGTTCAAAACTAATCTTAGAAAAAATGGGTTGTGAAGTCATTGCTTTACGCACTAATCCAAATGGAGAGTTTCCAGATCACGCACCAGATCCATCACATGCAGCTCATTTAATTAGCTTGCGTAAAGCCGTGGTCGAGCAGCAGGCGGATATCGGCATCGCTCTTGATGGCGATGGAGACCGTGTTGTTTTAGTCGATGAAAAAGCACAGATATTGACAGCGGACCGCTTATTGTCGCTTTTTGCGCAAATGTGCCTTGAGCAGCATCCAGAGCAAGAAATTGTTTTTGATGTGAAATGTTCACGTATGGTTCAAGAGACCGTCGAGAAACTCGGCGGAAAAGCAAAAATGATCCGCACGGGAAGTAGTTTCCTAAGGGCTTATTTATCTCAATCGAATGGACGTGCCATTTTTGGTGGAGAATATGCAGGTCATTATGTGTTTAATGATGGCCGTGGTTTTGGCTACGACGATGGTTTATATGCTGCATTACGAGTAATGGAGTATTTTACCCAATCTGATGCCGCTACAATTTCTGAATTATTTGCTCCATATCCAGAAAGATGTTGTACAGAAGATACCTATATTGGTACTTATCAGTCTGATCCAAAGTATGTATTACAAGATATTGAGATTTTAAGTCATCGCTTAGGGGCACGTATTAGTAAAATTGATGGCGTACGTCTTGATTTTGATGATGGTTTTGGCATTATTCGAGCATCAAATACTGGTGAATACTTTACAGTACGATTTGATGCGGATAATCCTTTACGATTAAAGGAAATCCAGCAAAAATTTGTAGATATGTTGCAAGAACACTATCCGCAAATTGCACAAGAACTTTCAGAGGCCTAAGTAAGGAGAGGCGTAATGCCACAACATCAGCATATCGGTGTCGACAAAGCAAAAATCTTGATTGAAGCTTTGCCGTATATTCAACGCTTTACTGGTAAAACGCTGGTGGTGAAATACGGTGGCAACGCAATGACTGATCCGGAGCTTGAAAGTTCATTTGCCCGAGACATCGTTTTACTTAAAACTGTAGGATTAAATCCGATTGTTGTTCACGGTGGTGGGCCGCAAGTGGATTCATTCTTAAAGCAGTTAGGCCGTGAATCTGACCGTATTGACGGTATGCGTGTAACTGATGCTGCAACCATGGAAGTGGTTGAAATGGTGTTGGGCGGCAGTGTAAATAAATCAATCGTTAACCTGATTAATAAACACGGTGGACGTGCGATTGGTTTAACGGGTAAAGATGGTAATTTACTTCGTGCCCGCAAATTGCTTATGGAAAAGCAAGAAGAAGATGGTTCTATCAAACATATCGACTTGGGTATGGTTGGTGAAGTGACAGGCGTTAAAACAGATGTATTGGAAATGTTCACCCAAAGTGACTTTATTCCAGTTATTGCGCCATTAGGTGTAGATGAAGAAGGCAATACTTATAATATTAATGCTGATTTAGTTGCAGGCAAGGTTGCAGAAGCGTTAGGCGCTGAAAAATTAATTTTGCTCACTAATATTAGCGGTGTGCTTGATGAAAATAAAAATCTGTTAACTGGCCTTACGACACAAGAAGTTGATCGCCTCATTGAAACAGGTGTGATCTATGGCGGTATGATTCCTAAAGTAGGCTGTGCGCTTGATGCTGTTAAAGGCGGCGTTGTGAGTGCACATATTGTTGATGGTCGCGTGCCACATGCAACATTACTTGAAATCTTCACTGATCATGGTGTTGGAACGCTGATTTGTAACCGCACTAAAACAGCTTAAGAAATCCGCTATTCTCAATAAAAAGATCACCCTAGGTGGTCTTTTTTATACCATTTTGATTTGGTCATTTTTTTGTCATGAGCTTTGACTAGTGTAGGGGGTGTCACTAGGAGCGTTCATTATGCTGGAAAAATTTAATCAATATCGCCAAACCTGGACTTTACCTTTAAATCGTCATAAAGCAATAAATCAGACGCAATTTCGTTTTGAGTGGGTTGATAATTTAAAAGAATTACAAGATGTACAACGGTTTCGTGCACAACAATTTAGTCAACAATTCGGAATCAAGTTTGAAGATAACTTAGACCAAGATATTTACGATTTTGGTTGTGAACATGCGGTCTTGCGTGAAAAGTGGACTGGAGAAATTGTAGCGTATACGCGTCTAAAACTATTTCAAGGCCATGAAATAGCACAGAGTTATAGTGCACATGAGTTTGATATTGTTCCTCAATTATCCCATCTTCCAAATGTGTTAGAAATAGGCCGTACTTGTGTACATCCTCGCTTTCGTAATGGTAAAGCATTATCAATGTTATGGTTAAACCTTGCACCGAAAGTACTCTGGTCAATGCGCGCTAAATATTTAATGGGCTGTGTCAGTATTCATTTGCAAGATAATTTGGCTAGAGCGTACTACACACATCGTCAGATTCAGCAGTTACCAGAAAGCAAAACGATTGATATCCGTTCGAAAAAAATCTATGAACCTGAATATCCTGAGTTTAGCTTCCCACAAGATGAACGTATGCCAAAGCTATTCCAAATGTATCTGAGCATGCAATCAAAACTATCGAAACAGGCTTTTTTTGATGAAGAGTTTAACTGTTTGGATTATTTTGTATTTCTTGAGGTGAATAAAGTCGCGACCTCGTTTGTCATGAATAAAATGGTGCAGCGTTAATCATATTTCCTATTTTGTAATAGCCAGCACATATTGAGATTTGCAAGCACTTTTACTCTCATGCACAATAGAGCAGATGGGGTAATTAGAAGTAGTTTAAAAAGCGATATGTGCCAGCTATTAGGAATGAATTGTGCAACACCAACGGATATCACTTTTTCCTTCCGTGGTTTTTCACAGCGTGCAGGAATTACCTCAGACCATAGTGATGGATTTGGTATTGCATTTTTCGAAGATAAGGCGTGCCGTTTATTCGTTGATAACCAATCAGCAGTTGAGTCTCCAATTGCCGATCTTATTCGTAATTATCCTATTAAATCACGCAACGTGATCGCTCATATCCGCAAAGCTACTCAAGGCAAAATCACTTTAGAAAACTCTCATCCCTTTATTCGTGAGTTGTGGGGGAGACACTGGATTTTTGCTCATAATGGCGATTTACATGACTTTAATCCGCCGTTAAGTGGACGTTTCACACCAGTAGGTAATACCGATAGTGAGCGGGCATTTTGTTATTTGCTCGATCAACTCGTTGAAGTATTTGGTTATGAAGAGCCAAGTCTTGAACAAATCTTTGAAGTATTAGAAAAGATTTCTCCGCAAATTGCAGAATATGGCACATTTAATTATTGCCTATCTAATGGCAAAGCATTATTTAGTTATGCCATTACTAAATTATATTGGCTCGTTCGCGAATATCCATTTAATCATGCTCATTTAATTGACTTAGATGTCGCAGTTGATTTTAGCCAGGTAACAACACCTGACGATCGTGTGGCAGTAATAACCACTGAACCTTTAACACATAATGAAAATTGGACAGCGTACCAACCTGGTGAAATGATTTTATTTCAACATGGTCAACCAATTAAAAAGGCGATTACCTTTGTAGAAAGATTAAAGCGCGAACAGGAAAATCCTGAACTTAAACGTATTACGCGTGCAGATCAGTATTAATATAAAATACATTTAAAATATATGAATAAGGGTATTTATATATTTTTATCATTTAATAATTAAATAGTTTGTTTAAAAAATACTTTATTATTTTAGTTGGTTAATTTTAATTAAATATTTTAAAAACAATAACTTGGGTTGAATATAATTTTTATATGCTAAAGCCGACAAAATAGGTTTGTTTTTATTTATATTCTTTAAATATATCATGGAGTTTATGCAACGATCATTAATCATCATTGGGGAGATGTATGAAAATGAAATGGGCTTCAGAATATAATACGGGTATTGATGTTATTGATGAGCAACATAAACGAATACTTGATTATATTAATGAGATTGATGATGTAAAAGATGAAGAGGATAGACGTCGTATTAAAGATGTTCTAGACAATATTATCGATTATACGCAATCACATTTTACTTTCGAAGAAAGTTTGCAAGAGGAAGCTGATTATAAATATCGTGTACCTCATAAACGTGTACATGATTTATTTATTAAAAAAATAGAGTTATATCGTGAACGTTTTGAAATGGGGCACACGATTGAAGCAGAATTACAAGAAATTTTGGCTAAATGGTTAATTAACCATATTCAACATGATGATGCCGATTATGTAGGAGCAGTAAAAGAAAATATGATGGGAATTATTAGAGAAAAAGAAAAGAAAAAAGGGAAAAACTGGTTTGCTCGGTTTTTCTCATAACCTGAAATAAAAAGAACTCATAATTTCAG
The DNA here is from genome assembly GCF_000588015.1 of Acinetobacter sp. 1294243. Taxonomy (NCBI): domain Bacteria; kingdom Pseudomonadati; phylum Pseudomonadota; class Gammaproteobacteria; order Moraxellales; family Moraxellaceae; genus Acinetobacter; species Acinetobacter sp. 1294243. The sequence continues at coordinate 202,380 of NZ_JFXG01000006.1, read as the reverse complement.
TTAGCGCGGCAAACTATCGATTCGGTAGTTTGCTTTTTTTATTGAGCAAACTTTGATTTTCAAGCATGACACGGGCAAAATATCTCTAGTCTTTTTCAAGGAATGCATAATGCAGGACATACCTATGTCACGATGGTTATCGCCCCTGATGGCGTTTTGCTTATCTTTCATCATTATGGCGACATTGGCACCCACAATGGGAATCCAGATTGATCGTCAACTCGATTTCTGGTTATTGTGGTTAGGCACAATGTTGTTATTGGCACTACCAGTTTGTTATTTGGAAATTGCTTTAGCAAAACGGTCGAAGACTACAGCCTTAAATGCTTTATCAAGTTTAACTCGTGAAGCAGATAGTTCCCCAAAATGGCGTTTGGTTGGCTGGCTTGCAGTTATTTTTATTCCATTTTTAGCAGGTAATGTATTAAGTACCGCTGGTAATTTACTGAATACACAACTTAATAATAGTGTTTCAGGACAACTTGTTTTTGCTGGCCTTGCTGTTGTGGCCCTCATTTTATCCTTTATTCCACGTCAAATTTTAATTTTACTGATGACGGTTGGTGTAATTGTTTCTCTTGTTTTAGCTAACACGATGGGAACGACTTTACAGCCTTGGCATTGGACCAATGTTGAGTTTAAAGAATGGGGGAATGCGACTGTACTTGCACTTGTTGCGAGTGGATTGGGCTTAGGGCTTTATTGGCAAAATAGTGTAGGTGCGGTTCAGTCGCAAGAAGGTGCAACGAAAACAGTTCTTCCAATTTGGTTAGCTCAGTTAATTGCTGTGATCGCCTTTGGTTTCTTTTCTTTACAAGCACAGCTTCCTGTTTTTACTTGGATCTTTACCGCAGTAATGACAACAGCGTTATTTGTGCAATTGGCTAGAGAGCAGCTTGCTCAGCGTCAGCTTATGCCTATTTTACAGTGGGTGATTATTGTTGTAGCGATTGCTGTTTGGGCTGTGCCTGAGCTTCATAACATCTTTACGCTGATTTTGATGCTTTGGGGATTACTCATTTGCTTGATCTATGCCATTTTTGCTGGCTGGATTATGAAAATTAGCCATTTGCGTAAATCTATGAATTTTAGCAATGAGTTGTTTTATAACTTATGGCGCATTGCGGTACGTATTGTATTGCCGCTTTCAATTGTCATTGCCATGATTGCGGTGATTGGACAAATTATCTGATGGAAAAAGCTCAGCAAGTGTGGGTTGCTTATGCAGCCCCAGAGCAACAGTTTTTAGTTGCTATTCCATTTGAAGCTGGTATGACTGCATTACAAGCAGTTGAGGCGAGTGGCTTGCAGACACAGGTCAGTTTGCCTGAGCCATTACAACTTGGCATCTTTGGCGCAAAAGTTGAAGCACATGCGATTTTGCAAGCTGGTGATCGAGTTGAGATTTATCGACCTTTAACGATTAACCCTAAAGATATACGTCGTAAACGCGCCGAGAAAAACCCTGTGGGGCGATATATTAAAAGTAATCGCTTTAAGCAATAAGCCCCATAAACAAAACCCCTCAAAGTATTTCACTTGAGGGGTTTATTTTTATTAGAAAAAACGATTATAGTGGTGGTGCAGTTAAAATCGCTTCTTTAGAAGCAGGTAAACCTGGTTGCGATTCTGGAATAGTTTCTAAACCTTCAATTTTAGTTACTGTGCCAGTGCCATCAAAGTAAATTTTTAAATGCTGACCATGTGCTGCGGGGATTTTTGCTTTTTTAGCATAAGTTCCCGGGATATAGTTGTAAATGTAGTCCCAACGTAGAGGATTGAGGGGATCAGTCACAGTTGGACTACCAAGCAAAAAACGCACTTGCTGGAAATTCATGCCGACTTGTACTTGAGAGGCTTGAGCTTTGGTCAATGGAGTCCCTTGAGGAATATCAACCTTATATACACCAAAGATTGAACAACCAGCAAGGAGTGAAGTGACTAATAACGTCAGCACGAGTTTTTGCATTTTGCTACACTATCCCAATAAATTATGATGCATTTGATCAAAGGATAGATCATACTTCATCTAAATTCTATTGCCTATTCCAACTTGAGATTTGTTGAGAGACCTTTTTTCATGCCTATTTCCAATCAAGATTTGCGCAAAGCTGGACTTAAAGTTACCCTTCCTCGAATTAAGATTTTGGAATTATTAGAAAATTCAAAACAACATCATCTTAGTGCTGAAGATATTTACAAGACTTTGTTAGAACAAGGGGAAGATGTCGGTCTTGCGACAGTTTACCGTGTGTTAACACAATTTGAAGCTGCAGGTATCATTCAGCGCCACCATTTCGAAAATAATCATTCTGTTTTCGAAATTATGCAAGAAGATCATCACGATCATTTGGTTTGCCATAATTGCAACAAAGTTATTGAATTTACTAATGATGTTATCGAGAAAGAACAGCATGCTGTAGCTGAGCAACATGGGTTTACCTTAACGGGTCACTCATTAAACCTCTACGGTTACTGTAACGAACCTGAATGTCAGGAAGTACTGCGCAAGAAATAATCGTTTTCACACAAAGAAAACAAATAAAAAAGGAAGGTTACGTTTAACCTTCCTTTTTTTATGAAGAAATTACTGTCGGTCGAAGGTTAAATGCTGATTTGTGCCTGCAATTTGATCTGGACCTTCTTCGGCAAGCTTAATTGTTAAACGCAAATCGTTTGGTGAGTCGGCATGTTTTAATGCATCTTTGTAGGTAATTTGGCCTGACTTATAAAGATCAAACAGTGCTTGGTCAAAAGTTTGCATACCGAGTTCACGTGAGCGTTTCATTAAATCTTTAATTTCATGAATTTCGCCTTTACGAATATAGTCTGAAATTAATGGTGAGTTAATGAGAATCTCAATCGCTGCACGGCGCGAATTACCATCTGGAGTCGGAATAAGTTGCTGTGCAATCATGGCCTTTAAGTTAAGTGATAAATCCATGTAGAGCTGGCTATGACGGTCACTTTCAAAGAAGTGAATAATACGGTCAAGTGCTTGGTTGGCATTGTTCGCATGCATTGTGGCTAATACAAGGTGACCTGTTTCGGCGAAGCCAATCGCGTAGTCCATAACTTCACGAGAGCGAATCTCACCAATCAAGATTACATCGGGTGCTTGTCGCAACGTATTCTTTAAAGCAATTTCAAATGAGTCTGTATCGATCCCGACTTCACGTTGGGTAATGATGCAGCCAGCGTGTTCATGAATAAACTCGATAGGGTCTTCAATGGTAATGATATGACCTTTAGAGTTATGGTTACGATAGCTAATCATTGAAGCCAATGATGTCGATTTACCTGTACCTGTTGCCCCTACAAAAATAATGATGCCACGTTTGGTCATCGATAAATCTTTAAGCACTGGCGGTAATTGTAAGTCGTCAATTGAAGGAATTTTGGTTTCAATTCGACGTAGTACCATGCCTGGCATGTCGCGTTGCTGAAAAGCACTTACACGAAAGCGCGCACTTTTATCGCGGTTCATAATCGCAAAGTTACATTCACGAGTCTCTGCAAATTCTTTGCGTTGTTTTTCACTCATGATGGAGTGTAATAGTTGCCCGATAATTTCGCCTGAAAGACTATTTTTTGAAATGGGAACAATTTGCCCGTTAATCTTCATCGATGGTGCAACGCCATCTGTAATAAAGAGGTCGGATGATTTTTTTTCAACCATCAGGTTGAGCAGGTCATTAAAATCCATATTTATTCTCTAATTATTTTTATAGAAAGGATTCAGGCTGTTTAGCAGCAGTACGAGCCGTTTGCGGGCTGATCACACCGCGAGACACCAAATTTTTTAAGCTTTGGTCGAGGGTGGTCATGCCATGATTTGCGCCAGTCTGAATAGCTGAGTACATTTGCGCGACTTTATTTTCACGAATTAAGTTACGAATAGCAGGAATACCAATCATGATTTCATGAGCTGCGACACGGCCACCGCCATTCTTTTTAAGCAGGGTTTGTGAAATAACAGCCTGTAAAGATTCAGAGAGCATGGCACGAACCATGTCTTTTTCTTCGGCAGGGAATACGTCAATCACACGGTCGATGGTTTTCGCAGCAGAAGTGGTATGCAGTGTGCCAAACACCAAATGACCTGTTTCGGCAGCAGTAAGTGCTAAACGAATAGTCTCAAGGTCACGCATCTCACCGACCAAAATAATATCTGGGTCTTCACGCAGTGCTGAACGTAGTGCCTCATTAAAGCCGTGTGTATCACGATGCACTTCACGTTGGTTAATCAGGCATTTCTTTGACTGATGTACAAATTCGATAGGGTCTTCAACCGTTAAAATATGGTCATAACGGTTTTCATTAATGTAGTCCATCATCGCTGCAAGTGTGGTGGATTTACCCGAACCTGTTGGGCCTGTCACCAGTACAATGCCGCGTGGATAGTCACAAATATCTTTAAAGATTTGACCTAAGCCTAAATCTTCCATGGTGAGTACTTTGGACGGAATGGTACGAAACACTGCACCTGCACCACGGTTTTGATTAAATGCGTTAACACGGAAACGAGCAACGTTGGGTACTTCAAAAGAAAAGTCGGTTTCGAGTTTTTCTTCGTAGTCACGACGCTGTTTATCATTCATGATGTCGTAGACCAGACGATGAACATCTTTATGATCTAGAGCAGGTAAGTTAATGCGACGGACTTCGCCATCCACGCGAATCATTGGTGGCATGCCAGCAGATAGGTGTAAATCGGACGCGCCATTTTTCACAGAGAAGGCGAGTAGCTCTGTAATATCCATAATTTCCCCAAGTAAATCAAAATATGTCATTATTTTGTAGAATAATATACGGCTTTCACCGAGGCTTACCAACACCTCGCTTTAAGTGAAAAGCAAAAAAGTTTTTTGAAAATGAGAACCTTGTCAATGAATTACCTGCAAGATGCGCGGCAGCACGTATTACAGCAAATCCAAACTGCTTGTGAACATGCTCAACGTGTGCCTGAAACCGTACAACTTTTAGCCGTATCGAAAACACATCCAAGTGAAAGTTTGCGTGAAATGTATGCAGCAGGGCAAAGAGCATTTGGCGAAAACTATTTGCAAGAAGCTTTAGAAAAAATCGAAGCTTTGCACGATTTAGACATTGAATGGCATTTCATTGGTCATGTTCAACGCAACAAGACGAAGCATTTGGCCGAGAAATTTGATTGGGTACATGGTGTAGATCGTTTAATTATTGCCGAGCGATTATCTAATCAACGGGGTGATGATCAATCAGCCCTTAATATTTGTTTGCAAGTCAATATTGATGGGCAAGACAGTAAAGATGGTTGTGCACCAGAAGACGTTGCCGAGCTGGTTGCTCAAATTAGTCAATTACCAAAAATCAAGTTACGTGGCTTAATGGTCATTCCAGCACCTGACAATACTGCTGCATTTGCAGATGCTAAAGCCTTGTTTGATGCTGTGAAAGACCAACATGCCCACCCACAAGATTGGGATACTTTAAGTATGGGAATGTCGAGTGATTTAGAAGCTGCAATTGCTGCTGGTTCAACCATGGTTCGTGTAGGAACAGCCTTATTTGGTGCTAGAGACTATTCGCAAAAAGGCTGATGTAAGCTTTATCTTACAGAAACTGCGGCCTTTTGCGGCTATGGCAGACAACGTTTTTTTCGTACTATGAACTCATCAGGAAACAGGATGTTTCTAAAAATAACAATAAACAGTGATGAATGGATGCATACAGGTACGACAGGAGTTATACCAACGCAGAATCTAAAAAAGCCCCGACAGGATGTCGGGGCTTTTTAGTTTTAACCTACTACTTCTATGGTACTTGCACCTGCGCCGAGTGGTTTTACCTGAATTTGTACAGGAATTCGCTCATGCATTTCTTGAATGTGTGAGATGAGAATGACCTGACGACCCTGATTTTGCAATTGGTCTAAAGCATTCATCACCATGTGCAAAGATGAGGCGTCTAAAGTACCAAAGCCTTCATCAATAAACAGCGATTCAATTTTCATTGAGCCCGAGGCCATATTGGCAATCGCTAAAGACAAGGCAAGGGCAGTTAAGAACGACTCACCGCCAGACAAAGATGCAACAGAACGGGTTTCTCCATCCATGTCATGGTCAATAATCGCAAGACTTAGAGACTGATCTAGGCGTTTTAACGTATAACGTTGAGACAGCATTGCCAGTTGCTGGTTGGCATGTTCCACTAAAATATCTAGGTGATATTGCTGAGCGTAGTCGCGGAACTCTTTACCTTTTGCATCACCAATCAAGCCTGAAATTTTGCTCCAGCGATGTTCTTCTTGCTGAATATTTTGAATTTGCTCAGCGTATTGTTGCTGCTTAGCCAGATTTTGCTGATGGACTTCAAGTTTAAGTTTAAGCCGATCACGTACTTCAAGCTGGGCTTTGAGCTCTGCAATATTGTCTTGAATAAGGCTAACAAGCTTTTCATATTCAATATCTGGCTGAGTTTGTAAGTGCTCGCTCAATTGCTCTTGCATGGTCTTAAGGGCAGAAGAGGCTTCACTTAATAAACGCTCGGCATGATTAAGACGGTTACGAATGTCTTGCTCTTGGGCGGAATTGATTTGCATGAGCGCCGTAAGATCAGATGCCTGAAAATCAGCATGGGCTTTTAACCAGTTTTGAATTTGCCCATCAATCTGCTGCTGATGCCCCGCAGTGTGTTGATGTTGATGCTTGAGCTGATCGAGCGCTTGTTTTTGCTGCTCAAAGTGCTGTCTGGTTTGCTCGAAACGCTGTTTAGCCTCGTGATAAGCGGTTTGTTGTTGCTGACGTTTAACGTCATGCTCAATTAGCCATTCGTGCGGTTTAATATCAGAGAGGCCCGTCATTTGCTGAATGAGCGACACCGCTTTTTCATTATTTTGCTGACCTTTAAGCGTAATCTCTTTGAGATTTTGATCGATCTCATCAATTTGCTTGGCCATTTGTTCAAAGTTAGCAGTCAACATTTTAAGTTCCTGTTGCTGCTGTTCAAAACGCTGTGAAAGCTGTTCTTGTTGCTCAAGTTGCTTAGCACGTACGTCTAAAATTGACCAAGTCTGCTTAGCTGTTTGGCTACTTGCTTGCTGCCATGCATGCTGTTCGGCTTCAGATAAACACTCAACAATATGTTGAACTTGTTGTTGCCATTGCTGTGCTGTATTAAGCAAACTTTCATTACGCTGAATCGTTTGAACAAGCTGATTGTGTTGTTTAATGGCTTTGGCTAAACGCACGTTTTCTGAGTCAAATGAATTTATGGCAGTTTGTGCCGCTTGTCTGAGTTCGTTCAGCATTAGCAAGATTTGTTCAGGAGCTTGATTAAGCTCAATATGTAAGTGATTGAGGCTAAATTGTTGCTCAAGTTCTTGCTGCAAGCTTGAATGTTTGGCTTTAAGTTGAGTTAAGTATTTCTGAACTTGCTCAAGCTCGGCACGACACTGAGTAAGCGCATGTTGTTGGTTTTGCCATGTGTTAAATTTAGTTTGCTCTAGCGCTACTGCCTGTTGCTCTTGTTGTTGCTGCAAGTCGAATAAAGCTTTAGAGACTGCACTGTCATCAACACGGTAAGGGTGATGTGTGCTTCCACACACTAAGCAAGCTTCGCCGTCTTTAAGATTGGCCCGTAACTGCTCAATATTTTCGGTGTGTAATAAACGCTGCTGTTGCAAAATGTGCTGTAACTTTTCACGTTCAGTTTTTGCTGTTTGGTAGTCTTGTTCAGCTAACTGGCAAACGGTTTTAAGCTGCTGCTCTTGGGCTGAGGTCTGTGTCTGTTTTTCGGTGAATTGCTGAAGCTCAGCATATAGCTCATGATAAATTATTATTTTCTGTTGAATCAGATCTAACTGAGTGATTTGAGCAAGTTTTTGATCTTTGTCTTTACGCTGTTGTTCAAGCTTTAACTCAATCTGTTCAACTGTGCCTAGTGAAGTTACGAGTTGTTCGAGTTCACTTTTAGCTTCCGCTAGCTTTTGGCGGGCAAGGGTAGGGTTACCGAGCTGTTGTTCAATCGCTTGGTAATTTTGAATAAATTGTCCGAGCTGATGTAGATGCGCTGAAAGGCCTTTATCTAACACAGCATATTGTTGAGTTTGGGTAAGCTGTTGTTGCAGATGAATTTGGTTCTGCTCAAGCTGTGCAATGTGCTGTTGCACACTGTTTTGCTGCTGGTGCAGTGGACTGAGTTTCTGCTCGAGTACGCTTCTTTTTTCTTTGCACTTTTTATATTCATCGGCAATAAAAGCACGTTCTTGAATGGACTGTCGAACTTGATTTAAAGCTTGTTGATGTTGCTGCTCAAAATCGAGTGTCTGTTTGAGCTGTTGTTCTGCAACTTGATATTGTTTTTGTCCCGTTTCAAAAATTTGTACTAAATCATTAAACTTGGTTTGTGCTTGCTGAATTTGCGGCTCAAGTTGTTGTAGGGCTTGTAAATTTTGAGCTTGCTGAAAAACTTGTGGGCGTATTTCAGAGAAAACTTCGAGTCGTTTTAATTGCTCACGCTCACCAGCCAATTGATGATGATGATTTTGCTGTGCTTGAAACTGTTGTTGTTTCGCTTGAACTTCTAGCTCAAGTTTCGCTTTACGCTCAAACCATTGTTGTTGTTTGTCTAAGATATTTTTTTGTTGTTCTAACTGTTGATGATTTTGTTCGGCTTGCTGGTATTGTTCGGTAAATGCAGCAATATCTTCATCAGACAAAATTTCGATATGTCCTAAAAACTCTTCAAGCTGTTTACGCTGCTTTGCAATATCGGCTGTTTTACGAAAAGCCAATTCACCGATTTTAGCGAAAATGCTGGAGTTGGTCAGGTACTCAAGTAATTCACCGCGTTCGCTGTCTCGTGCTTTTAAAAACGCGGTCACTTCTGACTGGGCAAGTAGCACCGCACGAGTAAACTGTTCAAAAGAAAGCTGGGTAATTTGCTTAACTTTTTCATCAACCGCTTTGGCTTTATCGGCAAGCACAACGCCATCGGTCATGCATTTTAAATGGCGTTGCACGCTTTGTAATTTACCGCTTGGGTTTTCACGCGCACGTTTAATTTCCCAACGAGCCAAATAGCGCTTTTGATCTTGTGCAATAAAGCAAAGCTCAGCGAAACCATGTCCTGTACCACGGCGTAAGACAGTTAAAGGTGAGTTAGTGAGTAACTCAGAACCATCAACATCTTTTAATTTACCATCACTGTCTTTAAGACGAGGCACCCGATTAAACAAAGCCAGACACATGGCGTCTAAAATAGTCGATTTACCAGCACCAGTTTTTCCCACAATCGCAATGAGACCTGCATGGGCGAGAGGTGCGCTTTCAAAATCAATAAAGTGTTCATCAGAAAGAGATGCCAGATTTTTTATTCGAATGGATAAAATTTTCATGACATATCCTTAAGGTGTTGCATCATTTTCAAGATGTTTTTGTGCTTCTTGTACTAGGCTTAGAAAATCTTTTAAGACCGCATCATCGGCGTTGTAACCTTGTTTTTCCCAGATATTTTGAAAGAGCCTTTCTGGTGTTGGTGGTTCAAGTGCGATTTGCTGGGTGGTATTTGAATCGGTCGCGTCTTTATTTACATATTGACGTGAAATACGCACTAAACGATAGCGGTCAGGTGGCAGAGCTGCTTCAAACTGCTGACGTAAATTAGGCTGTGGCGGCGTTAAACTATAATACTCAATATCGACATATTCACGGTGGTCAATATTCTCAATCACGCCGCTTGGTAAGGCTTTGAGTTGTTGCAAGACTTCATTTAACTCACCACGAATGCGGTGCAATTGTATGCAACGTGGTATTTCTACAGCTTCAAATTGCAAACGGCTGTCTGTGTCTTGAGTCGGATCAACTTTGACCTCAACCACTTGATGCTTATAGTTAATTTCACAAAAAAAAAGCGGAATGGGGGAGCCACTATAACGGATATGCGGCTGACCTACTTTTTGTGGTTTATGTAAATGCCCTAACGCGACATAGTCGACAGCATCTTCAAATAAAGTCGTTGAAAGTGCCTCTTCATTACCAATAATAATGGGGCGTTCAGAGTCGGATGTTTCTCCACCTTGCATGTGGGCATGCGACATCAAAATAAGTGCTTGGTCTGGTGTTTTACGACGTTTGGCTTCGGCAATGAGTTGCTGGTGCAAATAGACAATCGCGTTTTTGCTGTTGGTGGTATGTTCATTAAAGCCTGTAATTTCGGCCGAGCGTAAAAAAGGCAGGGCAAGACACCACGCTACAATATCTTGATTTTGATTATAAATAGGTAAAAGTAATCGATCGAGATCTAGGGTTTTATCTTCATTCCAGCGAACCACGCCCACGGTTTTTGCGTTGTATTTTTCTAAAAGCGGTTCAACCTGTTCAATACGGTAGCCTGAGTCATGGTTACCCGCAATCATGAGCGTTTGCATGTGCGGTGTAATGCGATGGGCATCTGCTAAAAATTGGTAGAGTTGTTTTTGTGCTTGTGAACCCGGGTTAATGACATCAAAAATATCGCCAGCAATAAGCAGGGCATGCGGTTGTTTTTCTTGAATTTGAGTAAGTAACCAGCTTAAAAATTGTTGGTGTTCGTAGTGGCGTGAATGATTATAAAAAAACTGCCCCAAATGCCAGTCAGAAGTATGTAGAAAATGTACGGACATAGAAACAGACATCAAGCCAAAATAAACACAGATACGTTAGCATAAATTGGCAGGAGATTTTATCAAGACATTTTAAAGTGCTCGTTATTTAAGCCCCACTAAAACTTGAATTAAATTTTTCACTTTAAACGCTGCTTTGTTACTATCGACTTAAACCATGAACTTTGAGAAAAAAATGACCATTCATGAATACGAAGTAAAAATACAGTGGGAAGGCAATACGGGTACAGGCACTTCATCTTATCATTCTTATAAACGCGATTTTAGTATTCAGCATCCGCAAAAGGCCACAATTCAAGGTTCATCAGACCCTGCCTATTTAGGCGATGTGACCAGATGGAACCCAGAAGATTTATTGGTTGCATCAGCTTCTGCTTGCCATAAACTTTGGTATTTACATCTGTGTGCAGTCAACCATATTCATGTGCTGAGTTATGTCGACAAAGCACTTGGCTTTATGGAAGATGCAGATCCAGTTAAACGCGGTCACTTTACCCAAATTATTTTAAGGCCCGAGGTTGTTTTAGAAAAAGGTGCTGACCAAGAGCTTGCAGCAAAACTGCATGAAGAAGCGCATCATGAATGCATGATTGCCAATTCGGTGAATTTCCCAATTACATGTGAAGCCAGCTTTAGCTTTGCTGAATAAACTATATGAAATAGCCACCGATAAAAAGGCGGTGGCTATACATTAAAAATAAATAAAATCTTTAAGCTGCGTTTTCATCGACTTGAAAAATACCAAAAACGTTGTGGTCTAAATCGACAAAATAGCCATGCCAAGCGCGGCCTGGAATAGCAAATTTATCCATTGCGACAATACCACCTTGCGCTAAAATTTTTGCAGCTACCTCATCGAAGTTTTCGACCTGAACCGAACAGGTAAATGCATTGGTGCCATATTCCATTGGAGGTGTTTGAGCAGGGCGCTTTAATAGCCCTCCAATAATTGAAGGTGTCTCTATGCGGTAATATTCAATTGGTAAGTTTTCATCGAGTTTAAATTGCCAGCCGAACACAGCTTGATAAAACTGCGCATCGCGGGCAGGGTTTGAAGACTGGATTTCAAAATAGGCAATAGTGTTCATATTATTTAAATCATATTTTTATGGTGTAAAAAGTATACGCATAGCCTTTATAGCCACGAAAGGACTATTGTGTATGCTGAGCGTAAAATAAATGAAAGTGCTAGAAAATAAAAACCGACGATTCGAGTGATGAGAGAATCGTCGGTCAAAAACTTCATCAAGGGTTTCGGCTGCTAACAAAACCTAATCCGAAGGAAGGAAAGAGTCGTAATGAAAGGTCACCGAAACAATTTTGCGGATGCCGTGCAAAGGAAGTATTCGGTTGCTGCGACCTTATTACCCTATATAACGTCAAGAGATCAGGATTGGTTGACAGAAAAATGAAAAAAAATCGAAAAAAATTTATAATTATTTTTTGAACCCATAAATTAGGCAAAAATATGACCAAATTACGTTCTTACTTTCTCTGGTTTTTTGGTTTATGCATCGTACTTACCTTAATTGTAGGTGTGGTTGCAGCACTATTACCAGCGAGTGTAGGTGGTATTTTAACAGCCGTTCCATATTTAGGCGCAATGATTTTTGTCTTATTTAAATTTTTAAAGAAAGAACGCCGTGCACCGACTGTACAAGAAAAAAAGAAATTTACTTTAGGTTTTAGTCTGATTTTTTGGGGCTATAACTTGTGTGGTGTTTTATTTGGCCTGTTTTTATTTGCAAGAAAAGACCCTGAGATTTTGCAGAACTTTATGCTTTACCTCAAACAACCTCAGTTCTTAAGTATTATGGTGATTATGCTTTTAATGTTAGCTATTCCACTTTATTTAATTACCTACTGGTTTTATGGTAAACAAGCACAGCGCATGGCTGACAAAATGTTTAACGTGCAATAGATCACTATGAAAACTCATACGTTTAAATATAAATGAGTCTTATACAATTAAATAAAACTTGAATCCTCAGCTTAGGAGGAAATATGAATAAGAATGTATTAATTACAGGTGCAAGTGGTTTTATCGGAACGCATTTAATTAAGTTCCTCTTACAGAAAAATTATAACGTGATTGCGGTGACACGGCAGGCTGGAAAGGAATCTGACCATCCTGCCTTGCAATGGGTGCAAAAGTTTGAAGATATTTCGACACGTCAAATTGACTATGTGGTGAATTTGGCAGGCGCAAATATTGGCGAGAAACGCTGGACCGAGTCACGTAAAAAACAACTCATTGAAAGCCGAGTAAATACGACCCGAAAATTGTATGCATGGCTCAAGCAATCTCAAATTTTTCCGGAAGTAATTGTGTCTGGTTCTGCGATTGGTTATTACGGAATAGATGATCAAGAAAAGTGGGCAGAAGTGTGCACTGAACAAAGCCCGCCACAGCCTATTTTTATGTCCGAGCTTTGCCAAGAATGGGAGCGAGCAGCGTTAGCAGATACTCAGCAAAATACTAAAATTATTCGTTTAGGCGTTGTGTTTGGGCAGGGTGGCGGCATCTTGCCTAAAATGTTATTTCCTATTCGACTCAATTTAGTGGGTCAAATTGGTCATGGTCGTCAGCCTGTAGTGTGGGTACATATTGAAGACGTATTAAACGCAATTGAGTTTATATTTCAGCATCCTCAATCTGCTCAAATTCACAATGTCGTGGCGCCAGAAAATGTGACTCAAAAGGTATTTGTTGAACAAACTGCTGCGGTACTCAATAAGAAACCACTGTTGTCAGCACCGAGCACGGTTTTCCGTTGTTTGTTAGGGGAACAGTCGCAATTGATTTTGAATGGGCAATACGTTAAACCCGCTGCCTTGCAAGCAGAAGGATTTGAGTTTACTTATCCTCAATTAAAAATGGCTTTAGAGAATATATTGGCATCAGGCTAAGATTTTATTTTGCAAACGCTCTGGGGAATATGCTTTGGCATCAACTAATGTCGGTTGATCCAGCATAAGCTGACGGAGCAATTGCGCAGAACCTGCGCCCATACACAATCCATTTCTAAAGTGACCAAAGTTTGCCCAGAGGTTATCCATTTCAGGCATTTTGCCAATGTATGGAACGCCATTTGGTGAACTTGGTCTGAGGCCTGCCCAGCGATGTACAATCGGGAAATCGGCCAGTTCAGGCACCATTTCTAAACATGCTTCTAAAATATTGTGCTGAGTGGTTTCGTCGGTAGAGTTGTCAAAACCACGATGTGCCATGCTTGACCCGCACACGATATGACCGTCCATACGTGGAATCAAATACATGACTCGATTCATACACATGGTCGGTAGCCAGTGAGCAGGGGTTTTAAATAACAGCATTTGACCTTGAACAGGTTCGACTGGAATTTCGAGTTGTAATTGTGAGTTCCAGTAATGGCTCCAAGCACCCGAAGTTATTACAAAATGGTCTGCTGTATGTTTGCGACCGTCTTCGGTTTGTAGCGCTTGTATAATATCGCCATTTTGAATCAGTTTTTTAACAGCAGCGTGTTCAAAAAACTCAACATTTGGATGTTGTTTTAAATAGCTAATCAGGGACTGTAATACGCGTGGGTTGCGAATATTAGACAGTTCAGGGAAATAAATGGCTTCTTGAAACTGATCGGAAATATGCGGGTTTACTTGTTCTAGCGCATCTCGCTGTAAATATTCACAGCGTTGCATCGGCTCTTGATGCTGCTCGGCGTAGGAAAGTCCAACGTCAAAATCTTCTTCATCAAAAATCAGCATGCCTGTGTCATGTATTTCAAAATCAATCCCTGTAACAGGGTAGAGCTTTTGGTTCCATGCTTGATAAGAGGCTTTGCCAAATTGAGCAAGTTGGTTCACTGCATGCACATAGCGCCACGGGTACATCGGAGAGAGAATGCCTCCGCCAGCCCAAGAGGCTGCTTGTCCCGCTTGTTGTTGATCAAAAATGCTGACTTTACAGCCTTGTTCAACCAACTCCAGCGCAGACATTAATCCACTTATGCCCGCGCCAATGATTGCAATATGCATGCAGTGTTATCCTTTCTCTGCGAACTTAGTTCATTTCCTTGAGTTTTTCAGCAGCGGTTTCTGCAAAGTAAGTCCAGATTCCGTCTGCACCAGCGCGGCGGCAGCACATCAGTGATTCTAAAATGACTGAATCTGATAACCAACCATTTTGAATTGCGCCAGCTAACATTGCGTATTCGCCACTCACTTGGTAAATGAATGTCGGAACACCAAAGGTATCTTTCACTTCACGTACCACATCCAGATATGGCATGCCCGGTTTTACAATCACCATGTCGGCGCCTTCTTGAATATCAAGCGCGATTTCATGTAATGCTTCGGCACGGTTGGCAAAGTCCATCTGGTAGTTATATTTATTACCACCTTTTAGGTTGGATGCAGAGCCAACAGCATCACGGAATGGACCATAGAAGCTTGATGCATATTTCGCAGAGTAGGCCATGATGTTGGTGTAGATATGGCCATTGGCTTCTAAAGCCTGACGAATTGCGCCAATACGGCCATCCATCATGTCACTTGGAGCAATCACTTCGGCACCTGCTTCTGCGTGACTTAAGGCTTGTTTAATCAAGCACTCTACAGTCTCATCATTCAGCACATAGCCTGTTTCATCAATAATGCCGTCTTGACCATGAGTCGTGTAAGGGTCGAGGGCACCATCGGTAATTAACACCATTTCTGGTAATTCTTTTTTAAGTAAACGGCACGTGGTTTGTACTAAACCATCTTCACGCCATGCAGCTTCTGCGGTGAGGCTTTTATCTTCTTGCGGGGTAACTGGAAAAAGAGCCAGTTTTGATACGCCCAATTCCAAAAGTCTTTCAGCTTTTTTCAGTAACAAATCTGCCGACAAACGCTGAATGTTCGGCATACTTGGAATATCTTGGGTCTGATTTTGTCCCGGTAATACAAATACTGGATAAATCAAGTGATTGGTAGTGAGCTGTGTTTCGCTGACCATCGCACGCAACTGGTCATTTTTACGGATACGGCGCATGCGAGTGGCTGGAAATGCAGGACGATTGAACGTATAAGTCATAACAATCTCGATGTTCGGTATTACACTAGGATAGGTTGGCGGATATTCCATTACTGTCAACCGACTGCTGTATTGTAGCCCCATAATGCTGGATTTGTACAAAATTATGGGTGTTTATCATGCTTTTAAATTTAGGCAATGTATGAGTGAAGAAAAGAAAAATTGGACTGGGAACATCCATTTAGGTGCAAAAACGGACTTAACTGTGGTTCTCAACCAATTATGTAAGGCGTTTAATAGCTCTCCTTTTTTTAAGCATAGTGGAATGATTATGCGTGTGGTGGACGGGCACATTGAAGGCTATATCGAGATGCAACCTAACCTGATTGGCAATTTGGCATTTCAGATTTTGCATGGCGGTGTTGCTGCAACTTTGCTCGATAGTATTGGTGGAATTGTGGCAATGGAACACCTATATCGCCGTTCAACTCCCGAAACTTTAACTGAAACCATTAAGCAAGTGTCGCGTTTGGCAACCGTCGACATGCGTGTAGATTATTTAGCACCGGGGCGTGGTAAATATTTTATTGCACGTGCCGAAGTATTACGTTTAGGTCGTAAGGGCTGCACCATGCGCATGACCATGGTCAATGATGAAGATAAAGCGATTGCTGCGGGTATTGCTTCATATGCCTATTAAGCAATGAATTGAATCATTTAAAAGCGCCAAGTGCGCTTTTTTTAGTGTTTGAAAAGCTAAAATTTTCATAAAAACTTTGAGATAAACATTAATTTAATTAGAACGAACGCATGAGTTATAAATTTTTATTCTCATATTATGAGGTTTTAGCGTTAAAATTAGCTCCTTTGACAATGCGGTATGTCTTGTTTATAGAAAAATAAAAACTCTATAACAAGGTGTAGTGCGAGATTGATGGCAAAGCCAACTCATCTTTAGGAACATACCATGACTGATGCACAAAGCAATGTACAAGAAACAGTGCCAACAACATCTGCCTCGGATGAAAACAATCAAAACAAGCGCAAAAAATTTCTTGGTTTTTTTGCGCTGATTTTATTGATCGCCGCTATTTTGTATGCAATCTGGGCATTATTTTTAAATAATTCCGTGAGTACGGATAATGCCTATGTCGGTGCAGAAACCGCGCAAATTACTTCAATGGTGAGCGGACAGGTCGCTCAGGTTGTCGTAAAAGATACCCAAACGGTACATCGTGGTGACGTGCTGGTTCGTATTGATGACCGTGATGCCAAAATTGCATTGGCCCAAGCTGAGGCAGAACTTGCCAAAGCAAAACGCCAATACAAACAAACTGCGGCAAACAGTAGTTCTTTAAACTCTCAAGTTGTGGTGCGTGCTGACGAAATTAACAGTGCCAAAGCACAGGTTGCTCAAGCACAGGCAGATTATGACAAAGCTGCTTTAGAGTTAAACCGCCGTGCACAGCTTGCTGCCTCTGGTGCAGTGTCTAAAGAAGAGCTTACTAAGGCACAAAGTGCAGTTGAAACAGCCAAAGCAGGGCTAGAGCTTGCTAAAGCTGGTTTAGCGCAAGCCTCTTCGAGCCGTAAAGCTGCCGAAAGTACCTTAGCTGCAAATGAAGCGTTAATTCAGGGTGTAAGCGAAACTTCGACACCTGATGTACAAGTTGCACAAGCACATGTTGAACAAGCTCAGCTTGATTTGGAACGTACCGTGATTCGTGCACCAGTTGATGGAGTAGTTACGCGTCGTAATATTCAAGTGGGTCAACGTGTTGCGCCGGGCACCAGCATGATGATGATTGTGCCACTTAACGATTTATATGTAGATGCAAACTTCAAAGAAAGTCAGTTGAAAAAAGTCCGTCCGGGTCAGGCGGTCACGCTTACTTCAGATTTATATGGCGATGACGTTGAATATCATGGCAAAGTGATGGGCTTCTCTGGTGGTACAGGCTCTGCCTTTGCCTTAATTCCGGCTCAAAACGCAACAGGAAACTGGATTAAAGTGGTTCAACGCTTACCGGTCCGTATTGCACTTGACCCAAAAGAACTTGCTGAACACCCACTACGTGTTGGCTTGTCGATGGAAGCAAAAGTCGACTTATCTGCGAAGTAAACGCTTATGAAAACGCAAACACCTTTTGCCGAACTAAGCGGTGGCCGTTTAATACTGGCAGCGTTTGTTATTGCCTTGTCGAACTTTATGGTCGTGCTCGATACGACCATTGCCAACGTATCTGTACCGCACATTACTGGTAACCTTGCTGTTTCAAGTACACAAGGCACATGGGTTGTTACGTCGTACGCCGTTGCAGAAGCGATTTGTGTACCTTTAACAGGTTGGCTTGCGGGTCGCTTTGGAACCGTTCGGGTTTTTATTTTTGGCCTGATTGGTTTTACCATTTTTTCTTTCTTGTGCGGTTTAGCAAACTCGTTAGGCATGCTGGTTTTTTTCCGTATTGGACAAGGTCTTTGCGGTGGCCCACTCATGCCACTCAGCCAAACCTTGCTCATGCGTATTTTCCCTCAAGAAAAGCATGCACAGGCGATGGGCCTATGGGCCATGACTACCGTTGTTGGACCAATTTTAGGACCAATTTTGGGTGGTCTGATTAGTGATAACCTGTCTTGGCACTGGATTTTCTTTATTAACATACCAGTCGGCATTATTTGTGTTTTAGCGGCAATCCGTTTGCTTAAACCAGCCGAAACAGAAACGATTTCTTTAAGAATCGACACGGTCGGTTTAGGTCTGTTAATTCTGTGGATTGGTGCGCTACAGCTCATGCTCGACTTGGGGCACGAACGAGATTGGTTTAATAGCACCAGCATTGTGGTGTTAGGCTTAACTGCCGCCATAGGCTTTGTGGTGTTCCTCATATGGGAGCTCACCGATAAGCATCCCGTCGTGGATGTCAAAGTCTTTAGACATAGGGGCTTTGCAATTTCGGTACTGGCCTTGTCGCTCGGCTTTGGCGCGTTCTTTGGCAGTATTGTACTTATTCCGCAGTGGCTGCAAATGAACCTTTCCTACACCGCCACGTGGGCCGGCTATTTAACTGCAACCATGGGTTTTGGTAGTTTGACCATGTCACCGATTGTGGCAAAGCTTTCGACCAAACATGACCCACGCGCACTTGCGAGTTTTGGTTTGATTTTGCTGGGTGGTGTGACCTTAATGCGGGCATTCTGGACCACAGATGCTGACTTTATGGCGCTGGCTTGGCCGCAAATCCTGCAAGGTTTTGCTGTGCCGTTCTTCTTTATTCCACTGTCAAATATTGCACTTGGTTCAGTACTCCAGCAAGAAATCGCATCTGCTGCGGGCCTCATGAACTTTTTAAGAACCATGGCAGGGGCGATTGGTGCTTCAATTGCAGTCACCGTGTGGGACGACCACGCCAAAGTTGCACGCAGTGAAATGGTGTCAAACCTTCATACAACTGAAGTACAAAACACACTTTTGCAAAATGGTTTTACGGCTGACTCGACGCTTGGAATTATTTCAAACCTTGTCGATAAAGAAGCCATTACCATGTCAGCAAACCATGTGTTTTTGTTGTTTGCAATGGTGTTTGTCTTTGCGGGACTGGTCATTTGGCTGTGTCCAAAACCCAAACAGGTCAGTGGCATGCCTTCTCACTAAACGCAAAAAAGCATCTCTTCGGAGGTGCTTTTTTTAGGCCAACTACAAAATGAGTGAGTTTATAAATAGCAGATTTTGTCTGTATTGAAAGAAATAAAGCATGCCAGAATTGGGCAAATCAGTTATAAAAGAGTGTGATAACAAACAAGGAGACATCACACAGAGCACAAAATAAATACCCTCAATCATTTAATATTATTAAAACTTTATTTTTATCAAAGATTAAAAAACTGAAGACCTGAAAACAAAGAAGCTTGCATGGCAATTGCATGGATAGGCAGGCGTATATATTGGAGTTATCACGTGAATAAAAGATATTCATTTTTGTTCAGTAGTTTATTAGCAGTCGGTTTATTACAAGGATGTGGAGATGACTCCTCGTCAGATCAGCCCAAGGATGATTCAAATACAACCCCGCCCAATTTAATTGTAGATAATGACCCGACCAGTTGTAGCAAACTGGCTCAAGACGGTTCAAGCGTGGTGGTCGGTTCAAACCAAAATGGTGCCCCAGCCGCACCAGAGGGTGCTTCGGGTTATAGACTCGGTAACACGGTTAAATACGCAGATAAATATATGGTGGTGGCAAATACGCCACTTGCGGTAAAAGCAGGCTGTGATGTTTTAAAAGCCGGCGGTAGCGCAGTCGATGCAGCCGTTGCGGTACAAGCAGTGCTTGGTTTGGTCGAGCCACAGTCGAGTACCATTGCTGGTAGTGGTTTTATGATGTATTACGATGCCAAAACCAAGCAAGTCACTGCCTATGATGGACGTGAAACCGCACCCGCCGCAGCTAACCCATATTATTTAATTCGCCAAAATATGGATGACCCAAATTCACCAGCACCTGTACCAAGTGCGCGCCGTAGTGGTCGCTCGATTGGTGTGCCGGGTGTGATGCGTTTACTTGAACAAGCGCAAAAAGAACACGGCAAACTCAAATGGAACCAGTTGTTTGATGAAGCCATTGGTTTAGCTGACAACGGTTTCCGCATACCGGGGCGTTTGGCAGATGCCATTGCAAGTAATGCAAATAGCTTGGCGCTCGATGCAAATGCAATGGCAACCTATTTCTACGCAGATGGTTCACCACGAAAAGTGGGTGAAATCATGACCAATAAAGAATATGCAAAAACGCTTGAAGCACTTGCTGTACAAGGGGCAAATGCATTGCACACTGGGCCAATTGCTCAAGCGATTGTAGCAAAAGCAGGACAAACCATAGGGGATGACCCAGCAAAAACTCCAATTACCCCAAGTTTGATGACTTTGCAGGATTTATCGAACTATCAGGTGAAAAAACGCGACCCGATTTGTACAACGTACCGTGACCGTTACTATGTATGTACCATGCCACCTCCATCTTCGGGAGGGATTGCAGTTGCGCAGACACTGGGTATTTTAGAAAACTTTGATATGTCGCTTTATCCACCTAGAAACCCTGAAAATGAAGGTGGTGTACCTGATGTGATGGGCGTGCATTTAGTGTCTGAAGCAGAACGTTTGGCCTACGCTGACCGTGACAAATATGTCGCAGACACTGACTTTGTCGCTTTACCAGCACAGGGTATTCCAAGCTTTATTGATAAAAATTACCTGAAACAACGTGCAGCACTGATTAACCCGAACCAAAGTATGGGCGTTGCACCAGCAGGTAATTTCAATACAGCTTCGGGTGTGGACACCACTGTTGAACATGGCACAACTCAGTTCACGATTGTAGATGCCTATGGCAATGTGGTTTCAATGACATCGACAGTTGAATCGAGCATGGGTTCATTCCACATGGTAGATGGTTTCTTGTTGTCAAATCAGTTAACTGACTTTAGCGCAAACCCTTATGACAGCACTGGGGCACTGGTTGCCAACCGTGTAGAAGGGGGCAAACGCCCACGTAGTACTATGGCACCAACTTTAGTGTTTAAAGGCAAAACGCCAGATGAGTTTTATATGGCAACAGGTTCACCAGGTGGAGGTACGATCATTCAATATGTAGTTAAAACATTGGTGGGTGCATTGGACTGGAACTTAAATGCACAGCAGGCCACTTTGCTTGTTAACTTTGGCGCAACCAATAGCAAAAACACCAATGTGGATAGCTCGAATGTACAACTTTCCTTAGTTGACTTGATTGAAGGTTTAAAAGCAAAAGGGCATGGCGTTGCCAACACTGCGCAAACCAGCGGTATTTCAACGATTATGAAAGTAAATATAAATAATCAAAGCAAATACGCAGGTGGGGTAGACCCTCGCCGTGAAGGGATTGTGTTAGGCAATGGAGCCTTATAGATCAAACTTTAAAAAAAGCTGTCATTTTTGGCAGCTTTTTTATGTGGCCCTTGAAAAAAACAAAAGGCTCTCCATTATGTAAATATGTTCATCAGTAGCAGACTGTTGATAAATTGCACAGCATTTTATTTTAGTTATGCTATGATGTTCAGACATTCATGGGGATGTTATTGGCTTCGACGCCGGTGATGAAACTCATAGATGCATGCCGAGAGCGCATTTTCTCTCGTAAATAAAATTTGCATTTTAATAGTCGCAAACGACGAAACTTACGCTCTAGCTGCCTAAGGGCCGCTTGTCCGCTTCCTAGAATACTTGTGGTCTGGGAACCCGACTGAAGCGCACGCACACAAGTCCGTATAGAGTCAAGCCTCGGGGCTTTATACCAAACTTAGAGGATCGCACCTTGTACCCTGTTCGTCGGGTCACTTGGTGTTAAAACAATAGACGATATCTAAGCATGTAGTATTCTCGAGCGTAGTGCTGGCGGACGCGGGTTCAACTCCCGCCATCTCCACCAAAATACTTTAAATAAATCAGCCACTTATCATAAGTGGCTTTTTTATTGACAAGATTTTGACAGGCTTTGATTTTATTAAGCCTTAAACAGGTTTGAAACGTCAATTTATGTCGTTATTGGAGTGTTCTGATAAAATTCTACTTAAAAAAAAAGAATAAATATGCCAAAGTAAGCTCCATTCTAAAATGATGATTTTGGTTACTTTTTAACATGACTCAAGTACAGCTCCAAGAACTGCAAAAACAACTTTGGAATATTGCCAACACCTTACGCGGCAAAATGGGTGCAGATGAATTTCGTGACTATATTTTAGGTCTCATTTTCTATAAATATTTATCTGAGAAAGTGTTAAACAGTGCTAATGCTGAACTTGCTGATGAAGGAATTGAATTTCCAAATTTAGATGTTAGTAATGAAGAACATCAGGAATTTTTAGAAGCCCTTAAACAAGAAAGTTTAGAAAATATGGGCTACTTTCTTGAGCCAAATCAGTTGTTTCATAGCATCGCTGAGCGTGCAAAGAAAGAAGAATTTATTCTAGATGACCTAATTCAGACATTAAAAAGTATTGAACAAAGCACGCAAGATGCTGAATCAGCAGATGACTTTGCTCATTTATTCGAAGACCTCGATTTAACTTCTACTAAGTTAGGTAACAACGCAAACGACCGAAATGAGTTGATTGCCAAAGTAATCATTCATTTAGATGCGATTGATTTTGATATTTCTAATACAGAGTCGGATGTATTAGGTGATGCTTACGAATATTTAATTGGTGAGTTTGCTTCTGGTGCAGGTAAGAAAGCAGGGGAGTTTTATACTCCACAAATGGTTTCGACCTTACTTGCTCGTATTGTCACACAAGGCAAAGAGCGTCTACGTAGTGTGTATGACCCAACATGTGGTTCAGGTTCTTTATTGTTACGTGTAAAGCGTGAAGTCGGAAATCATGTCGATGCGATTTATGGTCAAGAAATGAATCGCACCACTTATAACTTGGCACGTATGAACATGATTTTGCATGATGTTCATTTTTCTAAGTTTGATATTCGCCAAGAAGACACTTTAAAAAAACCTCAGCATTTAGATAAAAAGTTCGACGCAATTGTAGCGAACCCTCCATTTTCAGCGAAATGGTCGGCAGATCCATTGTTTATGAATGATGAGCGTTTCAAGTCATATGGTAAACTTGCGCCAAGTTCTAAAGCTGATATGGCGTTTGTTCAGCACATGCTGTACCAGTTGGATGAGCACGGCACAATGGCGGTGGTACTTCCGCATGGTGTGCTGTTCCGAGGTTCAAGTGAGGGGCATATTCGTCAGTTTATGATTGAGCAGATGAATGTGATTGATACCATTATTGGTTTACCTGCCAATATCTTTTACGGCACTTCTATTCCGACCTGTATTTTGGTGCTTAAGAAAAACCGAGAGCATAAAGACAATATTTTGTTTATTGATGCCAGTAATGAGTTTGAAAAGCAGAAGAATCAAAACAAGTTATTGCCTGAACATTTAGACAATATTATTGGGGCTTATGAAAACCGCCAAAATATTGATAAATACGCGCATGTCGCCACTTTAAAGGAAGTTAAAGACAACGACTTTAACCTGAATATTCCACGTTATGTCGATACCTTTGAAGCTGATGATGAGATCGATCTAGATGCGATCGCTCAAGCGTTGCAAGCTTTGGAAGTAGAAAGCCAAAAAACTGATGTAGTGATTAATGATTTCTGTAAAGAACTTGGGATTGTTTCGCCATTTACGGAGGTGAAGTAATGTCTGTTCCAAAGTTACGATTTAAAGAGTTTGATGGGGAATGGCATCAATCCTCTTTAGGACAGTTGACTAATTATTTTAAAGGATATGCATTTAAATCAGAATCCTACAAAGAGAGGGGAGTGCGAATAATTCGTGTATCTGATTTAGGTCGAGATTCAATAAAGTATGACAATGATGCAATTTTTTTAGATGAAGCTGAATCATCAGATTATGAAAATTGGATGCTTAAAAAACACGATATTATAATTACTACTGTTGGGTCAAAGCCTCATTTGATTGATTCTGCTGTAGGCCGACCAATTTATATTAAAAATAATTACGAAGGTTTATTAAACCAGAACTTATTAGTTTTACGTCCTATCAATAACGAAATAGAACCATATTTTATTTTTTCTCAATTATTAGATAATAAGTATTTGACACATATTGAAACTATTCAAAGAGGAAATGCAAATCAATCAAATATAACTGTAAAAGATTTACAAGAATTTAAAGTATTCAGTACAGCAAAATCAGAACAAACCAAAATTGCCTCTTTCCTTTCCGCAGTCGATGAAAAGATTAAACAACTAACTCAAAAACACGAGTTACTCAGTCAGTATAAACAAGGCATGATGCAAAAGTTATTTAGTCAGCAGATTCGTTTTAAAGCGGATGATGGGAGTGATTTTGAGGAGTGGGAGAAAACTATTCTAGGTAAGATTGGTATTTTCTTAAAAGGTAAAGGAATATCTAAAGCGGACATTGTTCAGAATGGTGCAATACCATGTATCCGTTATGGAGAATTGTATACTCAATATGGAGAAGTTATTTCAAATGTCATTTCTGCTACTAATCTAGAGGTAAATAGCTTAGTTTTAAGCAAAGCAAATGATGTCTTGATTCCTGCTTCTGGAGAAACACAAATTGATATTGCTACTGCCAGTTGTGTGCTACAAAGTGAAGTTGCTCTTTCAGGTGATTTAAATATTTTTAGAACTGAAGAAAATGGTGTTTTTCTTAGTTATTTAATTCGATCACATTTAAAAATGCAAATTGCTCAATTAGCACAAGGTAATTCGGTTGTTCACTTGTATTCTAGTCAATTAAAAGGTGTTCAATTAAATCTACCTTGCCTAGAAGAACAAACCAAAATCGCCAATTTTCTCTCAGCTATCGACCAAAAAATTGAAGTCGTGGTACAACAAATTGAACAAGTTAAACAGTGGAAAAAAGGTTTGTTGCAGCAGATGTTTGTGTAAATATAAAAGGTAGCGATCATGAAAAAACTATTGAGAAAATTAACTTTGCTTTCAACACTTCTTTTTATGAGTAATTTAAGTTTTGCCGATATATTTAACTTTGAAAAAATAGATATTAATCAAATTACTCTTAATGAGATCATGAAAAATGTCTATAAGATGAAAAATGGTGAATACCAAATTTCCAATAAGCCTAACCAAGTCTTAGTAAAAGGAAGTCCACAAGTTTTATTGACGATGAGGCCTACAACTGAGTATCAAAATATTCAAGGTAAAATACGCTATGAGGTGGTTTTAGAAATTGATGAGTTGGTGAATGGAAAACCTAAAAAATATGAAGAATATGCCCAAAATGTCGATGCTTTTACTTTTGCAAAAGATATAGATCAGGGTAAATATACTTTAGTGGGAATGTCACTACAAAGTTCAGTCTGTACGTTTAAAGATAATTAAGTATTAAGATATAGAGCTTTTCAAATATAAAATTAATAGATTTAGAGTGAACTAAATAAATGCAGATTTATCGTATCCAAGACCAAAGACTTGTTGAGTTAACAGAATCTCCTTTTCGCTTAGAAAAAGAGATTCAATCAGTTTTTGAGAACAACCTTCACGAGTTTACAGGTCTAGAGTTTATTAAATCTGAGTTCACAATTAAAAGTAACCGTATTGATACGCTCGCTTTTGACCCTGAAAGTAAAGCATTTGTTATTATTGAATACAAACGTGACCGCAATTATAGCGTGATAGATCAAGGTATTTCTTACTTAAATCTAATGCTGGAATATAAAGCAGATTTTATTGTCGAATATAATGAAAGCCAGGCTAAAAATTTAAAGCGACAAGATGTAGATTGGTCACAAAGTCGAATTGTTTTTGTTTCACCAAGCTTTACTGATTTTCAAAAGCAATCGACCAACTTTAAAGATTTAGGTATCGAGCTTTGGGAAATTAAACGTTATGAAGGGGGAATTATTTCAATTAACCCGATGCAAAAAACTAAATCTGCGCCATCAATTAAACAAGTTCAAACAGAAAGCTCTAAAGAGATAAAAACGATTTCAAAAGAAATCAAACAGTACGATGAAGATTATCATCTAGCAGATAAATCAGATGATATTAAAGAACTTTATGAACAGTTTAGAGATTCAATTTTAGGCTTAACTACAGATTTAGATGTTTACCCTAAAAAAATGTATATCGCATTCCGTAAAGGAAAACGAAACTATGTTTATATGAGTATAGGCACAAAACAAATCCGTATTTGGTTAAATATGCCTTTTGAATCATTAGATGACCCGAAGAAGATTGCAAGAGATGTAAGTAATATCGGGCATTGGGGAAATGGAGACTGTGAAATCATTGTTTCAAATACTGAAAATCTAGAATATATTTTGAGCCTTATTAAGCAACTCTTAAAGTAGAAAACTTTATCTTAAAAACTATTTTATATTTTTGTCTTATGGAACAGCAGTTTAATAAATGCTATTTTATTATAGGATAATTGGTATAAATCAGTAATTAATAAACAAAGTTAAGAGATTGAATAGTG
Source organism: Acinetobacter sp. 1294243 (assembly GCF_000588015.1). Taxonomy (NCBI): domain Bacteria; kingdom Pseudomonadati; phylum Pseudomonadota; class Gammaproteobacteria; order Moraxellales; family Moraxellaceae; genus Acinetobacter; species Acinetobacter sp. 1294243. Next base: position 175,703 of record NZ_JFXG01000006.1, on the reverse strand, counting down.
TCTACACAAAAAGAGCTGGAATTAGAAGCTTTACTCATACAACAACTAGAAACTTTAGGTTATGAACGTTTCCAGCTGCGTAATGAAACAATGCTATTAGAAAATCTTAAAAGAAAAATTCAGCAGCTTAATAAAATTGAAAAACCATTTTCAGATTCAGAGTGGAAGCAAATCTGGCATTACTTGAGTAATGAAACTACAGTATTTAAAAAAGCAGAGCTATTACGCAATCGCTGCCCAGTCAAATTCGATGATGGGTCTGTAAGACATGTACATTTTATTAGTGAAGACGTGCAAGAAAATAGTTTTCAGGTATCGAACCAAGTTGTAGCGGATCACCGAGATTTAAACGGACGCACTAGCCGTTTTGACGTTACCTTGTTAATTAATGGTTTTCCATTAGTACAAATTGAGATTAAAAAATCTGGTGTAGAACTAAAAAAAGCCTTCGAGCAAACATTAGAATATGCCAAAACTGCCTATAAATCAGGCGAAGGTTTATTTGGCTTTATTCAGTTTTTTGTAATTAGCAATGGTGTAAATTGCTTGTACTATGCAAATGGTACACAAAGTATTGAGTTTGCTTTCCCATGGACAGATGAAAAAAATAAAAAAGTTAATGATTTAGGCAAATTCACTAATAGTTTTTTAGACCCGCAACATCTGACCAAAATGTTGATGCAATATGTTGTTATGCATCAGTCGACTCAAAGTTTAATGATTTTACGTCCATATCAGATTTATGCCGTAGAAAAGATTATTGAACATATTAAAACTTCACCAGACAATGCTTATATTTGGCATACCACAGGTTCGGGCAAAACACTGACTTCCTTTAAAGCCAGTCAGTTACTCATTAAACAGCCAGAAATACAGCGAGTTATCTTTGTAGTCGACCGTAAAGATTTAGACGGTCAAACCGCAGAAGAGTTTAATAAGTTTCGTGAAAACAGTGTAGACAGTACAACCAATACAGCAAACTTAGTTAAACAACTGCGTTCTTTAGATAATCGTTTGGTCGTGACAACCATTCAGAAATTGAACAATGCAATTTCAAATGACCGTTATGAAAATGAAATGGCTTTTCTAAAAGATCAAAAAGTTATTTTTATTTTTGATGAATGTCATCGTAGCCAGTTTGGTGAAACGCATCAAAAAATTAAAAAGTTCTTTAAAAATGCGCAAATGTTTGGTTTTACAGGAACACCAATTTTTGAAAAAAATGGCCACATCATAAGTGGGGAAAAATTTACCACTGAATATTTATTTCCAAAGCTATTATATAAATATGTGATTGTAGATGCCATTAACGATGGCAATGTCTTACCGTTTAACATCGATTATTTAGGACGTTTCGTACATAAAAATCCAGAAGCACAAGAAGAAAAAATAGAATCAATTGATAAAAGAGAACTTTTTGAAAATGAACGCCGAATTGAAAAAATTGTACGTGAAGTAATTGCAACACATGCTAGCAAAACTAATCAGCGTGAATTTAATGCAATGTTTTGTGTATCTTCAGTTCCAGCACTCATTCAATATTACGATAAATTTGAAAAAGTGCAGGCTGAGCTACTAGAAAAAGCACAACAGAATAATGAGCTTTATCAACCTCTCAATATCGCAACTATATTTTCTTATGCACAATCTTCAGCGCAGCAAGCTAGTGAAGCTGATGATGATTTTATTGCAGAGGAAGAAGTTGATGCGCCTAAACAAGTTGATGAGTTTGCAGAGAAGAAATTAACCCAATATATCGCAAATTATAATCAAACCTTTAATACTAACTATAGTCTTGGTTCAGGATTTTACGATTATTATCAAAATATTAGTAGTCGAGTTAAGGCCTACGGTACAGATAAAAATAAAGGTAAAGAAATTGATATCTTACTGGTCGTAAACATGTTTTTGACGGGGTTTGATTCAAAACGGCTTAATACTCTTTATGTTGATAAAAATTTAAAACATCATGGTTTAATTCAAGCTTTTTCACGTACCAATCGAGTCTATGGTCAGACAAAGCCTTTTGGAAATATCGTGTGCTTCCGAAATCTTAAACAAGCGACTGATGATGCATTGATTATGTTTTCTGATAAAGAAGCAAAGAATGTTGTCGTTGTTAGCCCTTATGAGCAAGTAATAAAACTCTATGAATCAGCAGTAAATAATTTATTAAACATTACACCTACATGCCAGTCTGTTGATGACTTATATGGCGAAAGTGAAAAAGAATCGTTTGTGTATGCCTTCCGTGATGTAATGAGGCTAAATAATCGTTTAAAAATGTATTCAGAGTACGATCAAGATGCTACTTCTTTTACAAAACAAGATTTTGAAAATTATTCATCAAAATATAAAGATCTAGCTTTTAGCTACCAAATGAGACCGAACTTAGCTGAAAAAACTTCAGTACTAGATGAGGTCGATTTCCAGCTCGATTTATTGTTTAGTGATCGAGTGAATGTAGATTACATTTTAAAATTACTTAAACTTATTATTAATTCTAAAAATCAGGAACAGAAAGACAGTAGAGTCAAACAGCTTAAGGATTTATTGAATAATAATATTTCTTTATACGATAAGCGTGATTTGATTGAAAAATTTATCAATGAGCAAATTCCTAAAATGGTAACAGGGGAAACTGTACAAGAAGCCTTTGCCGCATTTTGGGATATGGAAAAACATCGTGCCTATGATATTTTCTGTAATGAAGAGCAGCTAAAAAAAGATGAGTTCAATAGAGTTGTAGATAATTTTGAATTTACAGAACGGTTACCGCTCATTCATGAAATTAAAGAACTACCGATAAAAAAACCACCATTAGGAAGAAAGCGAGCAATATATTATGCGGACTTACATACCAAGACGAATGGATTGTTAAGTCGCTTTGATTTGAAAATATAAATCTTTCTAATTGTCTAACATGTTTAACTTTTAAAAAAAGGATACAGGTTGTGTTTATAGTTGAAATTATAAATGCTGGGGTTAAGAAGAAAGCAAAAATAAATAAAATGTTTTTAGATAAGGGGCCTTTCTGTATTTACTATATTCATGATGAATATGGTTTTCCTAAGCCTATTGCTCGATGTGACCAAATAGAAGAAGTCGAAGTCATAAGAGATTTAACTACAAAAAAGGCGACAACAAAAGGTTATGAATTTTCAGAAACAACGACCTCCACTTCAGATTTAATAACTCGAACCTTGCTTGGAGGAGCATTGAAGGGCACAACTGGAGAAATAATAGGAGGTGTGACAGCAGCTAAAAAAACTCAAACTGTGCAAGTGAGTCAAAGTACAGAAGAAATAGATAAGCATCTATTACAGCTAAAAGTTAAATTTTTGGATGGAAATACTTTAATAATTAACACAGATAATCCAGAGGTCATGGAGTTACTATTTTCTTATGTTGGTGTTCAGCCCGTTGATGAGAGTGAATTACAAAAGCTAAGAAAATTATCTTTACAACAAAGAGATAAAGAAAAGTTAAGAGATTTTAAGTTTGTCAACGATCAAGAGTCTTATGAACAGGCAAATCAAATAGCTACTGAAAAGCTTGCTCAATTTAAGCATGCGAGTAAGCAATCTTTACTATCGCGGAGCTTATTTATATCTTTTTTAGTTTCTTTTATCGTCGCTTTTCTACTCAAAAGCTTTGTAGGGTTGCTAGTCTCTTTTATAGCTTTTTTAATTTTAGGTTTAGTTATTTCAAAGGTTATTTATATTAAACTTAATTTTCATAATGAAAGTAAAAAAGCTAGATACCATGCTTTATTTGAAGAAGAAGTGTTTAAACAAATTACCTCAATAAGAGATAAAAAATAGAAGCTAACAAATTTATCTTTACTTGTTTTTAGCTTTTATTTTTCAGCTAAAAACTGTCTCCCCAAGGCTTCCCATTGCAACACAAATTAAAATAGCTATTCTAAACAGTCATAATTTTTGGGGCGTTACTGAAAGTGTGGGGACATACTCTGAAATTTGGGGAAATTTCAAAAGATGATTACTCCGCTGGGGAGCGGTTTTGAAAAGGGTAATCATTCATTTTTTAATAATTTATAAGATTTGGTTAGATCAAATGAACAACTTAATAACGAGATTTTTAAGTAATCTGGGGCAGTGGCATGAAACAGCACTTACAACGACTAAAGCCATTATTGCTATAGGTGTACTATGCTTAGTCGCATATTTAGTGACGATTAGCTATATTCCTTCGGAAATTAGCTTTGGTGATACGCTCATTTTTCTACTGATTTTTGTAGCGTGTTCTATTATTTATGCGGGGCTAAGCACGATTTTGTTTTTCTTTGGTATTTCCTTAGTTCCAGTGACATATATCATCTTTAGTGTGGTTGATAAGTATTTACCACCCCATATCAGAATTGGACAAAAACTGCCATTTCCAAAGATTAGCATTACCACATTGGCTGCATCTCTTTATCTGTTATATGTTATTCATAGTTTGTTTTTACTGCATTGGAAAATCAATCTTTACATAGGTATTACCGTATTTTTTATTGCCTTTACTTATTATCCTTTTTATATCAACCGACAGAAGATTAAAGAATTTCGTATAAAGTTTGAGAATTTACAAGATATTATTGATGACCCAGATGCAAGTGACCATCTTAAAACATTTGCGATAAAGAAATTCAAAAGATTAGAAACGCATATTAATGATAGCTTACAAGTCGCCATTATTTTGATCTTGATACCACTTGTCCCCATGTTTTTTATGGAAGAGGTTGGTAACACGTTTCTAAATTATGCCATGCAAAAAACTGGTGTGAGAGTAGAAAAAGCAACTTTATATATTAAAGAACCTTATGCAAATTTAATTGCACTACCAAAATCAACCACTAAAGAATTGAGTCAGTATAAAACCTTTATTTTTAAAGATGTTAAAGTTTTATTTCAAGGCATTGGTAAAAGCACTTTAGTTTCTTACAAAGTGAAAGATATTGAAAAGCAGTTAGTTATTCCCAATGACTATATTACTGTAGAGCGAGCTCAGAAGGCCGATAAGTAAAGTTATATATCACTCGTTAATAATTAGTTATTTTGGTATCCCCCAGACCCCCGTGCCACAACAGAAGTTTAATTCTTTCTAGAAAAAACCCTGAATAATCAGGGCCTTTTCTCGCTTAGATTAATTTTTTACATTCAATATCATTTAACGGTGAATCAGTTTTCATAATGATTTTTTCAATTTTCGGTTGAAGTATCAAAGCCTCTTTTGAAAGTTCTTTCGCTTTAGCTGATATCTCACTTCCGCTTTTTTCTTTGAGTTTTATATATTTTTCAATGTATTTATTACTTACACATAATGAATCTAAAGCATCAATTGACATCTTACTTTTTTTGCCAGAAGCCATTAAATCTAGATCATCATTAAGCTTTATGTCTAAAGAATCGTAAGTTGTATTGACTGCATACATTAAAAAAGTGGCATAACTTAGCAACTGATCATTAGTTTGAGTTACCTTGTTAACTTCATTGTATGCTGCTTTATATAAGGATTTTGTGTAATAAAGCTGATTAAACTGGGCATAGAGTGATGCTTCATTTGCTTGGGTTATATCAGCTTCAGTAATTCCATGTTTTTGAGGGCGGACTTGGCTACATGCTACCGTTAAAAGAGACAATAAAATAATACAAAGTTTAGATTTCACAATTAATTAACCATTTCTTATTCAGGCAGGGAATAACTAGATTTAGCTATAACTAATTTATAAAATTAGCTATATAAAGCTTCTTTTAATGGGAGCTTTATATAGTAATATTTAATTAATATTTTCAGCTACTTACAAACTTTCTGAAAAGTTGCTAGAGATTTGTCTTTGCTATCTCTTAGCTTGATAATTTCATTTCTTGCTTCGTATAGTTGCTTAACACTTTTCTTGGTGTCTTCGGTGATATTGGCTTTATATCGCTCATCCATATTATTTATATAGTTTTGCATGTAGACGGTCAGCCAACAGACATCGTTGAGGTCGGTATAATCAAACTTATTTTTATCTAAGCCAGTTAACCAATTACCATACTCTTCGTTAAGTAGACTTTGTGCAGTTCTTACTTTTACAAAAGTATTTTTGAAAATAATCTCTTTTAGAGCTGGCTCTTGTTTTACGTCTTTATTGGCTTCCAAAATCAACTTTCTATTATCAGTAACGTAATTCTTAAAGTCCTTTTGAATAAATGTATCTATATCCTCTTTTTCAGATGCTTTACATCCATTGAAGCCAACCAAAAGAAGCGGTGCTAAAAATATTAATATCGTTTTCTTCATATTATTACTCGTGACTAGAAACTACTAAGTGGCGGTGTATATTGATATTGTCGTATAAACTGCGATACGGTAGCACTATCATACGGATAACTAAATACTTTTTTATATATTCTCATTAATAGGTATGGTCGATTATTAAAATGAATAGGTTAAGCTAATTAAAAGATATCTCTTAAAAGAGGAGTCTTTCATAAAGAAATCTTCTATTGACATAAAGATGACTTACTCTGAAATTTTAAATAACTTTCTAAGATATTAACCCTATATGGTTACATATAACTTATTTTTTAGTTTAAGTAAGTTTTGATATTATTGTATTGAAAATTAGAGCAGGAACTATAATGACAAGTCCTATTTTTTTACAAGACCTTCCTATTGAACAATTAGAAAAGCTTTCAAAAAATGATATTCAAAAGATTTCTAATGCTGAAAAACTCTATTGGGATAATAAACCTCATATTATTTACTACGTGGCTGTACATGGTGCTAAAACTCAGAACGATGGTTTAGTTAATGTATCTTCTACTAATACAAAAATTAAAGGATTATCTATTGCCCGTGTTGGAGATGAAGTTATTTATGCAGATGGCACAACCTCCAAAATCATCTCTGGTGCTGGTACAGCATGTATTGTTGATGGATCACCGGTAGCTCTAGTGGGCAGTCGATTAGAAAATGGGGATGAAATTATTGAGAGTCCGAATAATACTATTGCGATTAGAATTTACAAAGATCAGGCCTTACCTCAAAACTTTTTGAGTCATGACTAATTTTTAAGGGGTAGGCTATGGCTAAAGGTTTTGCGATTCACAACGCTATTACTGATCATGGTGGAGTTGTTCCATCTACACAATCGAGAAGTTCTCAGATGGGAAACTTGTTTGTTAGAGCTGGTGATGGTCATATGTGCCCTAAATGCAGGTGTTGGTCAGTAGTTATTAAAAGTCATGACCATGTGATTTTTGATGGTAAACCAGTAGCATATGTGGGTGATAAATTATCATGTGGTGCAACGATTCAACCACAACAGTCTCATGTTGTAGGAGAGAGTGGTAGTCCTTATTCTGGAAAGGACAACCAAAAAGATTCATCTATTAATAAAAAATTTGATGAGCAAGTTCAAGTAGAAATCAATAACAGTTTTTCAGAGCTTTTTGCAGGATTAGGCTATAGACTTAAAGTTGGAGAAAAGGTCATTGAGGGAACTTTAGATTCTAATGGCAAAACAGAAAGATTTGAAACTCAGAATGCTGCACAGGTTTCTGAATTTGAAATCTTTTTTAAAGACAAAATTAAATATTTCTCAGATTTAGATGGAGAAGAGTAAAATGGGCTTTAGTATTCTTGAAAATAATTTAGATAAAATAATTACTAATAATAAGAAAGATAGCTTAGCCAAATTGAAATTAAGGACGAGAACTTTAACAGCAGGGGAAATTGAGTTATGCCAATTAGTCTATAAAAATACAATAGATTATTCTAAAGTTACAATTATAGAAGGTAGTTTTTTTCCATTTGATTTACAGAATGAAGATACTTTTGTGACTCCAAATGGACATATTTTCATTCCAACCAAACATTTTTTATTGGATTATAGTAAGGAAGATATAAGCTATAAACATTTATTTATTCACGAAATGGGGCATGTTTGGCAACATCAAAGAAAGAATAGAGTACTTATAAGTGCGGGAATAGCACAGGCATGTACAGTTTTTAAGGACCCATATAAATATAATATACATAATGCCGACACTGTGGCTGACTATGTCAGATATAAGAGTAATAAGAAATTTGTAAATTACAACCTAGAGTCACAAGCAGAAATTTTTGCAGATTACTGGGCATTAAAAACAAATAATTTACAGGCTATTAGTAGAAAAAACTTAATCAATATAGATAGAAATAACTTACAGGCTACAATAGCAGTCTATGAAGCAAAAATAAGAGAAGTAATTAAGTAGATCGATATGAAAGAGAAAAAAATTGTTGGATATGTCTTAGTAACATTATTTTTAATTTCAATTATTTTTATGCTCAATAAAAATAAGAATGAAGAATTTAAAATAAGCTTGATACATGATAGCTTAGTTATCAATTTCCCAAATAAAATCTTTGTTAAAAATTATGCAATTAAAGATTTTGAAAAAGATAATTTTTCAACTCCAAATGGACCAACAGAGTATAGAAAAGTATTAGAAAACTCATACTACAAAGAAGTTGATCATATAAAAATAGAAAATATTTCAAAATACAACATTATACCAGATCATGCTTATTTTTATGTTATGACTCAAGAAAATGATCATGATTTAAATGCTAGACTAAAATCTCTAGGTTTCTGTATAAAAGGAAATAGTGTGCTATTACAAAGTAGCCGAGAGAAGGATTCAGATTTTATAGAAAAATGTCATGCTAAAGATAAATAAAATTTTAACCCTGATAGTAATCATTTATTATTAACAAGATAAAATTTTAATGAAACTATTATATTTATTACTTTTTATTAGTAGTACTGTTAACGCCTCTCCATATGCCACCCTATATGTAAAAATTAAAGACAATGATGTCTGTGTATTTACAAAAGGAGATTACGATAAAACACCGGATGACAAAACTTTGATTTACATGGGAAAAGTGGATGGAATTAATACTTTTCATGATTCTTATTCAAAGACTTATTTGAATCTTAAAATGCCTATTATTGAAGAGAACTGTATTAAAATTAATAAATCAGAGTTTAAAGAGAATTTGCCCTATTCGATTTGGCTTGAAACTGATCAAGAGTATAATCAACGAATATGTGTAAATCAAAATTCCGAAGGAAAAACTGTATTATTAGATGCTAAAGCAGATCTAGAAAAAGGTACATATTGTGGCACAAACCAATATGATTACTCTAGCAATAGCCTTTGGACTAAATTAAAAAATCTTTATTATTGGTTAGTTAGCTTATTTTAGAGCTTTAAAATTCAAAGTATTTTATATGAAATCACTTAATAAGTTTCTTATTTTATTTATTCCTTTTCTAGTTATGGGTTGTACAAGCTATAACAGAACAAGAACCGATATTGTTATTTATAAAAATGAAGGAAATCTCTATTTCTCATTCCCGATAGATAAAAAAGTTTTGGTATATCATTATGAAATTAATGACTATGAAAACTTTGAATCAGATGGTATGACTTACAAACGACTATTTGTTTCTCAAGAAATTGACAAAGAAATGAAAGAGATTATTTTGGAGAACTATAAATCAAATGAAATTGTAGAAAAACATGCTTACTATATGTTGCTAGGAGAACAAGGATTAAATAACACTAGTGTTGGATTCACTACTATAGGTTTTTGTTTGTATAAAGATAAGGTTCTTACCGAACAGAAAAGTGAGAACACTAATACATTTATTCAAAAATGCCATGATTTATAATGCTGTAAATAAAACTACGCAGATGCTTAACCTCAGACCTAGTAGTGGGGGGATTACATTAAAAGTACTTTGCATTAAATTATTGTATTTACTGATTTTTATGAGTGGTTCTGTTAGTGCTTCTCCCAGTTCAACATTATATGTAAAAATTAAAAACAATAATGTGTGTGTATTTACAAAAGGGGGTTATGATAAAGCATATGGAAACCAGACTTTAATTTATATGGGTAAAGTAGATGGAATTAATGCTTTTCACTCTTCATATTCAAAAACTTATTTGAATCTTAAAATGCCTATTATTGAAGAAAACTGTATTAAAATTAAATCTTCTGAATTTAAAGAGCCTTTTCCATATGATGTTGTTCTTGAAACAGACCAATCATATACACAAAGAATTTGCGTAAATAAGACTTCAGAAGGTCACATAACATTATTAGAAGCTGAAGCAGACCTTGATAAAGGTATATATTGTGGCATTAATCAATATGATTACTCTAGTAATGGCCTTTGGACTAAATTAAAAAATCTCTTTTATTGGGTAATTAATTTTTTAAATTAAAACACTTAAAGAGATCATAGATGATTTTGGATACTATATATGTATTCAGTTATAGCTCTTCATTTCCACAAGTGAAGAGTTTTTTATTCTATAGTCTGACACACAATTGATCGAATCTAGTTCATTTCGAGTAGTCGAAATGGGAGAAAGATACAATTGAACCAAACTCTCTTATAAGCAGGCCCCCGTGCCACAACAGAACTTTAATTTTTTGCGCTGATTTAAAGTCATCCACCATTGCGACACAGAGATAAGGGAGCTAAGCCAAACGCTTAGCCCATGTCTTCTTTATCGCACCGCCGCATCACACTAAAAAAAGTAGGGGCAAAGTCCTGTGGGAGAGCAGGACTTTGCAAACTGACATGTTCTAGACGTTGCATGAGCTTATGCGAATACACTTGTTCAAGCCGTTGGTAAATACAGTCGCAACTGGCTTGGGTGTGCCCACCAGACAGGCAAATTTCTTCAAAATCCTGCTGAGTGTGAATGTCGCAACCAGAACACCGTAATCGCCTATTAAAAGGCTTAAAGCCAAAATAGGTTTATAAAGTTTCATATTATTCTCGTGATAATTTTCACTAAGTTATTAATAAAAAATAAGCCGCTTATATTTAAAGTATTAAAATCATTTAAAAGGGAATAGTTAACCCGCCTGAAATACAGGAAAATAAAATGATTAAAATTTTAAAATAAAATTATTTATAAATTTAAAATATTTTAGGTGAGAGAAAGCCTAAATTTTAAATAAATAAAATTACGAAAGAGGATAGGGGATTAATATAAAAAATGTCATGGTCAACTCCTAGAATTTATGGAGCTCTACCACCAAAGATCACCGTCAATTGATTATGGTGGTAGAACGGAAGAGGGTTGACAGACTGGGTATACAAACCAGCACGCGCAAGCGCGTCCCCCTCCCGTCCTACCGCAACGGTAAGGGGGAGGTGCAAGTTGCGCACAAGTCTCATACTCAGGGAGTATTTACCTGATACGCTGTATACTCGGTCTGTCAAAACCGACTGGCAATGTAGGCCAGCGAGACCATAATAATCATAAGTTTTTAACAGGTCAATTCAATTTAAATAAAATATTATAAAAAATTAAAATATAAATTTATATTTTAATTAAACTCAAAAGTTTATCGAATTAAATCGGTGAATTAATAAATATAATAAAGTTAAACTAAACGTTTAACCTGCTCTTAAAATGTATAACGGTAATTAATAAATACACGGTGCTGGTCCCAATCTTTACGGGTCATACCATTTATTTTTTCACCTAGGTTTGCATTTTCAAACTTTGACTCATAATGCAAAAATGAATAACGCACATCTAAGTTTTTCACCCACGGCAAGGCATAATTCACCGTAAAGTCAAAGTAACGCTCTTTACCTTCAATATCACTGCTGATGTTACTTTGGTGAGCGCCAAAGCCATGAATATACTTCGCTTCGGTTTTTAAACCTTTCACGTAGTCTTTCCAGTTATATTTCAGGCGAAGAGCAACGGCGGTTTCATCGTTATTGGTAAAGTCAGGGCCAATGGTCGCAGAGGTTGGAAATGGGTTGGTGCCGTGGTCTTGCGTTAAAAACGAGTTGCGGGCGGAATGAACGGCAAAGTTATCTTCAATCCAAAAACCATCAAACTTTGAAACGGCAATGCCACCTTCGAGGTTATTCTTGGCCACATTTACATCGACAAAATAACCATTGCCACGGTTGTTAATGTCTTGGCCTTTGACACAGTCCAGCTCGGTTTCGGCACCGCATTTAAACAGCTTGCCATCATCACGCGAGAAAAAAGCACCTGTATTAAATGTCCACGCCAAGCCATGCAAGGGCAGTTTATATTGAGCAATTGCCCCGTACTTTTTTAAATAATCTTTGCTATTTAAATACTCGGCATTCAGGCTCCAGTTTTTGTACTGATACTTGGCACCGAGCAAACCGACATAATCAATGCGCTCGTCATTTTCAGTCACCAGTTTTTCAAATGAGTCCATGCTGCGCGGTTTCCAGCGGTCATAGTAAGCAATGTAAGTTTGTAGCTGATCATTCAATTGAAACTGACCACTCGCACCCGAAAAAGTATCGGGCACCGCGCGGTTGTTGGTACTTTTGAGTAAAAGCGAGTCTTGCAGCTGGCGGCCTAATTTAATTTCGCCTTTATCGCCCAGTTTAGCTTTGATGTAGAGCTGCCCTAAAGTCGCAAAGTTTTGGTCGAGCTTGCCGTTATTTTCAACTTCTAAAAGCTGAGCACTAGGCTTGCCAGAGTCAAATAACTTGGTAACTGCATAGAGTGAGCTATCTACTCCAAGCCAGTCCCACATGTAAGGTGACTGATAATTTAACTCAAGCCCTAAAGCGCTTTGTTCATATTCACTCGACGAAGGCGAAGGGTTAGCAAGCGTGGGGTGGGCAGTGCCTTCATCGTTCCAGTAACGGGTGTTAAGTTTTAATTCTAACTTGCCAAATTCTTGAGGAAGCTCTGCATAAGCATTGCTCACGCTGCCTAAACCAATACAGCCCCATAGCAAATATTTATTCATTTTAAATTCCTTTTTTAAGCATGAATAAGTCCTTTGCCTAACGCTTAGGTTAGGCAAGCTTTTTATGAAATGGATGAATTAAGGAGAGAGTTTTTCGAGCACTTGGCCTTTGGTTTCAATGGCAAACAAGAAGGTCACTAAGCCACCAATGAGCGCCACAACGGCAAGCACACTAAACACATATTGAATGCCATAGCCACCAACCACGAGGCCGACCATAACAGGCCCAATTGCAGAGCCAGCACGTAACCAAGCGGTACTAAAACCAATGCCCATCGCACGTAGGCGAGTAGGGTAAAGTTCGGCAGCGTAGAGGTATAAAGAGAATGAAATGGTCTGCAAAATGGCATAGCTAATCGTTGCGAAAATTACAACTTCCATTGCCGATTTTGCGCCTAAAACCGAGAGGCTCATGAGAGGAATGATCGCTAAGAAAAACGCTGCACTGTACCAAGGGCGACGGCCGACTTTATCAATCATTAACGCACAGATAATAGAGGCAATCACCCCCACGCCCGACGTAATCCAGCCATAACCTAAACTGGTTTGCAGCGACAGGCCAAAGTGTTGTTTGTAAAGAGATGGCAGCCAAGTCACCATGGCATTGTTCACCATATACACGCAAAACCACATGCCCCACAGGGTAAAGGTACGTTTGCGGTAGATGCCACGGAACAACTCGCGCCAATCGGTTTTTGCCATGCCTTGTGGGTTAATTTCTTTAACCACAGGTTCAGCCAAAGTTTTACCACTTTTGATGGCACCGTCTTCAAAGCTTTTGACGACTTGATCGGCTTCTTTAAAACGACCTTTTGAAGCAAGCCAACGCGGTGACTCAGGCAAGAAAAACCGTAAAGGAATGACCAGTAAAGATGGAATTAGGCCCACAATAAACATGACTTCCCAGCCGTAAATGGGCATCAGGAAAAATGCCGCCATACCTGCAAACATAAGACCAAGTGGGAATAAAACTTCATAGAGCAAGAAAAACTTACCGCGCTTTTCCGCACCAATAAACTCATTAATATAGGCACTCGCAACAGGCACTTCGCCGCCTGTGCCAACCCCTTGTAAGAAACGGAAAATTAACAGTGACATTCCGCTCCAAGCAAATAGACAGGAAATGTCCATTGCTACAAACAGTAAAATGGTAAAAGACAGCACTTTTAAACGACCGACTTTTTCGGCAAGAGAACCAAAAAAGATCGCACCGACCAATTGCCCGACATAGCCCGCGGCAATGATTGCGCCGACATAGGCAGGCGTCAGATGCCATTCGGTAATGAGTTGGGGTAAAGCAAAGGCAATTGCAAGAACAGTATAAGCGTCAAAAAAGGTCGCGATCCCAATGGTAATTCGCATAAATTGCAATCGACCAGTGACGGGTAGCCGTTCAAGTCTTGCAATAATTTCCGCATTTTTTTGATGATGACTAATTTGTTCTACATCCGCTAGATTTGTCATCTTCTATCTCCTTATTACTACATTCCTCGTAGTTTTGTTGTTCTATTTCGCACTACCTGTTCACCACAGTTTGCATGCTTTTTATTATTGTTTTTAAGAGACATGCCCGATGTTTGGCCTCAGGCAGCGTACAGGAAAAAAAGGCTAGCGTACATGCTAGCCTGAATAGAATTTAAGCAACGGCTTGGATTAAATCGACCTTGCCAATTCCAGCTTGACGCATTGCATCATGAATTTCTTGCTCAGCACCATCTGCCAGTGGAAGCAGTGGCGAACGCACAGTGGCATGGTCCAAAATGCCGCGAGCAACCAATGCATGTTTAAGCGCGACCGTACCTTCCATGTGTGAACCGCGGTGATAAACATTGCGAGTCACTGGTAATAATTGGTCGTGAATCGCACGAGCTTTGGCGTAATCTTTAGCTTTACCTGCTTTAATCATTTCAATTAACAGTTCAGGGGCAATGTTGCCATAGCCAACCAAAGCACCGTCTACATCAAACATGGTGTGAAGCAAATATTCATCATGGCATGTCAACACCTGTAAGTCTGGGCGTTCACGGCGAATAATCGGAATTTCGACATCCCAGCGGCGCATGTTACGTACACCATTTTTCATGGCAAATACGCCTGGCTGTGCAGAAATATCGAGTAGAGTCTCTAGGTCGTAAGTGGCCTTCGTTGCATCTGGATATTGGAATAAAATAGATGGCAAACCGCTTTCTTCATAAATCGCTTTATAGCGGTCTTGTGGCGCGCCTTTTTGATAGCCAAAACGCAACCAGCCGTGTGAAGGGTAAATCAAACCTGCCGAAGCACCTGCACTGACTGCACGTTTTGCTTCTTCTGCTGCAACCGAAGTACCTTCGAGTGTAATCCCTGCGATTACCGGAATTTTGTCATCTACTGATTTAACAAAGCTTTCGATGACCTGCATTTGTTCTTTTTGTGACAAGAATGTTCCTTCACCTGCATGCCCAAGAACAACCAAGCCTTTCACACCATCAATACTGCCTAACCATGAACCTAAACGTTGAATTGCATTATGGTCTACTTGTCCGTCACGGGTAAAAGGAGTCACAGGTGCTGGGGTTAATCCACGTAAATCTAAACTCATAATCGTACTTCCTATACAGTGTAATTAAATATTCTCTGGTTCTTAATCTGACTTAAATCGTGTTGTAGAGAACATGATTGGAGTATAGAAATAGGTGAGCTATGTAGGAATTACCAATTCTTGAATTTCAGTTATACTGAAAATGTATGGCTCAAAATGCTACCTATTTACGATTTAGGAAGAATCGATGAATTATGAATTATGGAAAATATTTTTAGACGCGGTGGAGCTGGGTAGCTTAAGCAAAGTCGCGATGCTGCATAACACCAACCAACCACAAATTAGTCGGCAAATGAACGAGCTTGAAGCACAATGTGGCGGACGTTTATTTAATCGAACTGGACGAGGCGTTGAACTGACCGATTTAGGCCAGCATTTACTTCCTAAAATTCGTTCATGGTTAAACGTGACCGACCAACTGAATAATGAAATTTTGCACTCGACCGATACCCCGATCGGCACAGTTCGCATTGCCAGTTTGCCGTCTACTGCTCATCCATTGTTATCGACTCTGTATAAAGTGCTTCAAGAGAAATATCCCTTAATTAAGCTGTCAGTCCGTGAAGGGCAAGGCGTGCATTTGGAAAAATGGCTTGAAGATGGCAGTGTTGATTTAGCCATACTCTATCGGTTTAATCCAACGCCTAAACAGGGGGATGTTTACCTTACCGAAGCTGATACCTATTTGGTCGGTTGTGAAGGCGATGTGCTCACTCAGGCTAGTGAAGTCGATTTTAAAGACGTAAGTCAGTTACCGCTGGTCACCTTTTGCAGACCAAGTAACTGGCGTAATTTTTTAGACCATATGGCTTATGAAAATGGGGTAGAGCTGAATATTGTGTTTGAAGCCGATTCGATTAGTTTACAAACCCATTTGGTTTCAGATTCTCGCATGTACACCATGCTGGGACCACAAGCGTTAAAGAAGGCCAGCCAATACACCTCAATTCAAGCCGCAAAAATTATTAACCCTGCGCTAAAGCGCTACATTTCTTTGTCTATTTCTAAACATGGCTATTTAACGCCTGCGTGTAAGGCTGTGATGGAAGAAATTAGAAATCTTGCCGATTTGCTTTAAGAAAAGTGCAGCAAAGCGAGCGGGCAATTAATTCAATTTATTAAACAGTGATTTAAGTTTTACTTGAATTATTGCTTGACTTGTTTAAATGATAATTATTATCATTTGCGGGTTCCTTGTTTTGAGTCCAATTGCTGTGAACAAAACTTCTTTGCTTGTAGATCAGTTATATAGAAGTCACCAAAGCTGGCTTCACCAATGGTTGAGACAAAAATTAGGTAATACTGATCAGGCCGCAGATCTGGTTCAGGACACATTTATTAAACTGCTACAAACGCGTGACGAGCTATTCGGCATTAAGGAACCGCGTGCTTATTTAACCTCGATTGCTAAAAATCTGCTCATTGACCAAGTGCGCCGTAAACGCATTGAACAAGCTTATTTAGATGGCTTGAGTCAAATGGAATATATGCTTGATGCAGTGGCTTCACCTGAAGACCAGATGCAAATTATTCAAGCAATTAACCAGCTTTGCAAAGCACTCGAAGGGGTTTCTGATAAAGCACAGCAAGCTTTTATTTTGCATTACCTCGAAGGCTATACCCATAAAGAAATTGCCGAGCGTTTAAATGTGTCGACCAAAATGATTCAAAAATATTTGGCGAGCTGTTTAATTCAGTGCTACCAAAATCGACAAGACATGGACGCTTGCATTTAAATGGCCGTGGACAAAAGCAAGCATCACCAACTGGTTGAAGAAGCCGCGCATTGGATTGTTCAACTGAGTTCGGATGATGAACGCTCACGAAAAACCGCCAAGCAAAAATTTGAAGAGTGGAAAAAAACCAGTGAGCAACACCGCCAAGTGGCTGCCGATATTGAACAGTGCATTGGGTCAATTCAAAAACTTTCCCAAACCAGCGGACATAAAAAAGTCACTAAAGTTGCCCTTAAAGCTGGCTTAAGCTCAGGCAAAGCTTATAAACATTTACGTGCAGGAACAGCTTTTGCCGTTGTGTTTGTTGCCATGAGTGGGGCGCTATTTTATTTAACTGACACGACAGTGGCCTATGTGACTGCCGACATTCAAGGACAATCAGGGCAGTGGACCACGCAAACCTTACCAGATGGTTCACGTTTAATTTTACGTGGTAAAAGCGCGGTCAATCTTGATTTTAAAACTAACCAGCGAGTGGTTGAGTTGGTGCAAGGTCAAATTTATGTTGATGTTGCCAAAGATAAGACTAGACCGTTTTTGGTCAAAACCAGTCATGGGAAAATTCAGGCACTCGGCACAGCTTTTAGTGTCGGTTATGATCCTTCGGCAACTGAACTCAAAATGTTGCACTCAAAGGTAAAAGTAGAGGCCACACAGGTTAAAACGACCCAATTTGCAGGCGCCTCAAAAAGCCATTGTTGAAGCAGGGAAAGCCATTAAAATGGACCAAAATGGCGTACAAAAACTGCCTGCACTGAATGTTTATAACGAACAACAAAAATGGCAAAAGCATCAGCTTATGGTAGAAAACCTGCCGCTGAATCAAGTGCTACAAGAGCTAGACCGCAACTACAAAGGCAAAATTATTTTTAATGATGCGGCACTGCAACATGTGCGGGTCAATGCTGTGTTGCCTTTAGATCAAACCACAGAGTCGCTTAAGCTTTTGGCTACGGTTTTTCCAGATCTGAAAATTAAGCAAATCACGCCGTTTGTGGTCATGGTTTCTTTAAAATAATAAAAAATTAAATTTATTTTCAATTTTAGGTTCCACTTTTTTGAAAGTCGTTCGTCATAGTAAGTAGAAGCAATAAATATGGATCATTTTAATTTGTTTTGTTGAATGATTCTTATTACGATTTACTGGGGCGGGGCAAATGAAAAAAGCGGGAACGGGGCAAAAGCGGAATCGATCGATTTTTCGATTCTCAACATTGGCATTTGCCATACATGCTGTGTCGATGGGTGGGCTTGTTGTACTTCCTATGCAGCAGGCTTATGCAGAAACAGCTGGGGTTAAAAGCTATAACATTCCTGCGGGCCGTCTTGCTAACGTACTGAATCAGTTTGCCGAACAATCGGGTACTTCAATTGCAATGGATGCCCAACAACTCCAAGGGCTACATAGCCTAGGCTTAAAAGGTAACTTTGCAGTCGAACAAGGTTTTGAGCAGCTTTTAAAAGCAACCGAATTTAATGCTGTAAAAGTTGGGCAGGGCTACACACTCACCAAAAAATCTATGCCGCGAGTCACTCCCGCTAAGGTCCAGACCGCTAGTCTGCCGCCAAGTAGTGCTGTAATTGAAGAAGATGCGTCGGTACGACTTACGCCAATTGTGGTGTACGGCAAAGAAGACCGTGACACAGAAGGCTATAACAAAGTTTATGACGCAAACCGTTCTTCGGTCTATGCGGGCAAAGACTATGTCGAACGCTTTAAAGGAACCACCCCAGCCGATGTTTTACAAGGTATGGTGGGAGTCTATAGCGGTGATGCCCGTAACAGTGGCGCACTCGACCCAAGTGTACGTGGTGTGCAGGGTGTTGGTCGTGTGCCTTTAACTATTGATGGCACTGAACAGTCGATTGCCGTGTGGCGTGGCTACAACGGGGTAAATAACAGAAACTATATCGACCCCAATCTCATTGCGGGCATTGAAGTCATTAAAGGCCCATCTTTAGAGCGCAATACGACAACTTCTGTAGGTGGTGGTGTGGTAGTTAAAACGCTAGAGGCCGATGACATTGTTCGTCCGGGTAAGTCTTTTGGTGCAGAGTTAAAAGTAGAAGGCTCAACTAACTCAATCGATCCATCTTTGCCAGATATGAGTAAAGTGGGCCAAAACTACGATGCCACAACGCCTTGGATCGACATGAACGGGTCAAAATATGACCCCGATATTTATAAAAAGAACCGGACCAGAAGTGATAACTCTCATTTTTCGGGCGATGACTTAGCGGGCCGACTGGCAATTGCCACCAAGCAAGACAAATTCGATTTACTGGCAGTTTATGCAGTACGTGAGCGCGGCAACTATTTTTCGGGTACACATGGCGCGGGCTACTATAAACGAGCGACGCCAGACAGTAGCCTCGATTTTATTCCTTACTTTGCCTATGCCTATCAACCGGGAGATGAAGTTCCCAACACTTCAAGCCATATGGAGTCGTGGTTGTTAAAAGGGACCTATCGCCCAACCGATAACCAGACTCTTAAACTGACCTACCGAGATACCAAAAATATTTTTGGTGAAATTATGCCATCTCGAATTGTTTGGGGCATTACGCCTGACTTGGGTGTTCCGCAGTGGCCTTTAAGCAATATTCACTCTAAAGCTTATAGCTTCGAATATAAGTTTAAGCCTGAGAATAATCGCTGGATTGATTTCTACGCCAACATTTGGCAAACCGACACCGAAAGCCAGACCTACACACGTGGTGGATGGCCAACCACAATCGATTTTCGAGATAACACCATTATTAACACGGCGATAAGCCATTCTGACAATACGCGTAAAGGCATTACGGTCAGCAATAAAACCCGTTTGTTAGACCAGCTTGATTTGACACTCGGTGGAAGTTTCTTAAAAGAAAAGCTGACATCTGACGATATATATGGCGAATTTGGCCCAAGTTATTCGCTCTATCAAGCATTGCCACGAGCAGGGCGCCGTGAGGAAAAAACATTCGACTTTAACTTTAATTATAGACCGCTATCTTGGTTAAGTTTTGATGCGGGCATGCGTTATCGTTCATATTGGGCTGTTGATGACTTTTTAAATAAGTCTTTGCAGAGCGAGATTGACCCGAGTTTAAATCCGCTGTTTACCAAAAAAAGTAGGCTTAAAGAATATACCTTTGAATATCAGACCATGCCTGAGAGTTACACCTCGACTCAGCAGCGTTTAATCAATGTTTTAAAACAGCGTTATGCCACAAAAAATCCTGATTGGGATGGGCAGCTCGACACTGTACCTGCATCTGAGAGCACTTTATATAACATGATCTGGTCACAGAAAAATACGCTGACCTGGAAAGCCGATGCGAATGGGCAATTGTCGCTTGCCGATAATCCTTTAAACCAGCTCAATGCCTCTGGCCAAAAGTACGTCGTAACTGGCGGGAATTTTATGTCGGTGGTAGACCAAGTTCCAGTTGAGTCTGCCGACAAAGTTAAAGATAGCGGCTGGGCACCGCAGTTAGGTGCCTCAATTCACCTTACGCCAAACAGCAGAATCTATGCACGCTATGCAGAGGAATATCGCTTACCAAGTTTGTTTGAAAGCACTGTCGGTTTTTCTGCCATGTTGCCATATCAAGCAATCAAACCTGAACACGCTTTTAACTACGAAGTAGGGTATGTCTATGACATGCGTGATTGGTTTAGCACAGCGCGCAATGCCGACATTAAGCTCGCCTATTACTACAACAAAACCAAAAATGTGATTGAGCGTGACCAAAACCTTATTTTTACCAATATGGATGAGCAAAAGCTATCAGGTCTAGAGTTACAAAGTCGTTTTGATAATGGCGGTTTTTTCACAGACTTGAGCGTGGCCTATAACTTAAAAAATGAAGTATGTGACACCAATAGTGCCATTAACAAAATGATTTTAGGCGGCACGGTTCAAACCGAGCAGGGCCTTGAGTTCCGCGAACCGTATCAGCGTTGTGTCGATGACGGTTTCCCAAATGGCTACTTGGTAACAATGGCCACTCCTGAACTGAGTTTCCACGGTTTGCTTGGCGCACGCTTTTTTGATGAAAAGTTAGAGCTCGGTGCACGCGCAACATTCTATAAAGCTTATGAAAGCCCGCTACGCAAAAACAATGATGCTAGCGTCAATAAAGGCTATTACCTCAATGTGCCTTTGGCTTGGGATGACACGTGGATTTTTGATGCCTATGCGCGTTATCAGTTCGATAACTACAACACGGTTGAGTTTGTCGGCAGTAATCTTTCTAACCAGTTTTATATCGATCCTTTAACTCGTAGTGCCATGGCCGCACCCGGCCGAACGATGAAAATTAGTTGGACCACCAAATTTTAAACAGAATTTGATTCCCTCTACACATACATAAAAGGGAGTCAGGTAACGGTAAATAATAAGTTTGAATGATTATTATTTACAAGAAGAGAGTAGGTTTGCAGCTGGGCCTACTCAATAAACTAAAAAATAGCGAAATCGTTATTTTAAATTAAACAATAACTTAGTTTTAAAAAAGATGGAGTAACAACAAATGAAAATCTCTCAATTGTTCTTGGGTCTCGTTGCTTGTTCAACTGCATTTGCTTATGCAGGAATTGATGGTATTTCGAGTAATGAAAGTAACATCAAAATCGGTGCTGCTGCCAATGCAAGCCATCCGGGTGGTGTAGCAGCGGTGTCGGTTCAAGCTGCGGGTGCACCATATAACGCTTTTACAGGTTTTAGTTCGTTAAAAGGTTTGGCTCAGGCTTTTGCTGCTCAGGGAACGAGTAACACCAATGTAACGGTTGGCAGCAAAACCTTTAATATTTCACATATTCCAGTGTCTGCAATGCCACCTTCACACAGTGCATTAGGTAATTTTAACTTTGGTCAGGTGGGCACACAGGAAGTCTATTTTGGTGAATGGTGGAAAGGGGGCGACACGCCGGCAAGCGGGAGCCATACCGTTTACTACGCGGGTGATAACACCAATACCACTGTTCCAACCGCGGGTACTGCAACCTATACCGTTGCAGGGATTAACGGTTCTGGAAGCAATCTGTTAAGTGGTACGTTCACGGCAAATTATGGCGCTGGTACACTTGAAGGAACGCTTACAGGAACTGGTACGGCTGTTTCATCATTAAGCCTAGATGGTGTGGCATTTAACCCGGGTACTGCTGCATTTGCAGGTTTGGCAACGGCTAACGGTACAGCTGGTGTCGACAACTCTGGTGTGGTTCAAGGTCAATTCTTTGGTGCAAATGCTTCGGCTTTAGCGGGTATTGCCCAGTTTGATAACGTGTCTTACAACACAGCATTTGGCGGTGCTAAAAATTAATGAATGCAAAAGGAATCTACATACGTAGGTTCCTTTTGTTTTTTGGCTTTTGCTTGGTTGCTTCAGGTTTATTGTTTTATGAAACGAACGCTTTTGTGCTGTCTGACATTGTTGAGTTGTCCATTTTTATATGCCGACGAAGACACACAGCTTCGTCTCAATCAAAGCTTGGACCAAACACTTTTACAAGAACAGCGCCAGTTTCACGAGCAGGGAACCATTCGTAGTACCGAGCAATTACCAAAACTTCAAATTAATGGACAAGAATATAGTGTTGAGCAAAATCCGAATGATCTTGCCAAGGCGTTATATTTGGCAGTCATGCAAAAACAGTGGCTCAAAGCCACGGTTTATTTAGAACATTATAAAAAATATGTTGGCTACGATCGGGCTTTAACCGACTTTGCCGAAGGGGCAGTTGCACGTTCTCAGGGTCAACTGAAATTGGCTGAACAAAAATTTCAAAGCAGCTTAAAACAACAACCTCATAATTTAATTTGTGAACTTGAGTTAGCGCGCGTGCTGTTTGAACAACAGAAAAATAAGGAAGCAGCACGCCTTTTTATTTCCATTCAAGACCAACTGAAACAAAGTGATCCCGCTGTTATTCCTTCTGGGGTTTTAACAACAGTGAATACCTTTGTCCAAGCATTAAAAAAACGAGACTCTTGGCAAGGCTCGATTTCAGCGGGTTATACCTATGTTAGTAATTTAAATAGTTCGTCTGAACAAAGCAAAACATGGACGCTTTATGGCAAAGATAGTGACGGTAATATTATCCCAATTGAGCAAGTTACCCGTGGGACCCCTAAAGCTGAATCGGCAACGGGGTTAGATTACGAAGCCAGTCTGATTAAACGCTATGCGATTAAGGGGCATCATGGCGTGGCTTTACGTGCACTGGCGTTTGGACAGTCCTATAACGACCACGCGGCATTTAATGAATCTACCATTAACATTAATGCAGGCTACAGCTACTTTGACTTAAAAAATCAAATTGGGGTGAGTCCGCTATTTGAACATAAACGTTATGGCAATGATGGTCTTTACAATGCCTGGGGTGCGCGTGCCGAGTGGATGCATTTTATCTCTGCAGATAAAGCTTTCAAGCTTGAGGCTGAGAGTAAAGATTTAAATTATCAGAAATATAAAACCCTAGATGGGGTAGAAAGCTCAGCTTTTGCTACTTTCTGGAAGATTTTTCCAGACCAGTGGACTTTTTTTGGTGGTCTAGATGTGCTCGACCATTCGACCCAAGAAAAATACATGGCTGCCTACCAACAGCAAGGTGTGCGATTGGGCTTAAGCAAATCTTGGAGTACAGGATTTAATACCACTTTGCTGAGTTCTTATCGTTGGCGCCTGTTTGATAAATACGCAGAAACTTTCTTAGCTCGTCGTCATGATTTTGAACAAAACTATACCCTTGTTGTGCAAATGCCGCGCTTTGAGTTTTATGGCATGACGCCTAATTTAACCTATCGCTATAACCATAATAAAAGCAATGTCGATTGGCTGTATTCCTACGATAAACACAACATTAGTCTCAAGCTTGAGCATCGTTTTTAGGGAATAAGCCATGAAATCAAAATCATTACTCCCTACACATAAGCCAATGGTTAAGTTGCCTTTACCACAAGGGCCTAAGCATTTTTATAAGTGCTTAACCGTAGTGGTGGTGATTGGTCTGCATGTGTTTGTTGTCTGGATGCTGAGTCATTTAATTGAGCCTTATACTTTTCAAGCATCACCAAAAGTAGATGCATTAAAAGTAAGTTTTGTGTCATTGGCACCTGCTAAAAAAAGATCGGCTGAAAAGATCGAAAGCAAACCTAAAAAAAGTGTAACGCCTCAATCTACCTTAAGCAGTTCGGTATCTTCAGTACCTGAAGAATCAAAAAACTCGCCTACAAATGTTCAAACATTAGCATCAAAAACTGCCTCTAAAGAGGTCGTGCAAAATAATTTAAATGACAAACAGCAAGCACAACCAAAAACGACTTTAAACAATTTAGCTTCGTCTCAAACAGCGCAGCCTACAGAAAGGCGAGTGGCTCATATAGATAAACAACTGGGTTCGACAGACCTTGAACAAACGCAAACTGAGCATTTGCCACAAAACACCAATAGCGAAACCAAAAGTGGCGGCGTCAAAACACCAACAACGCAGCAAGAGTATTCCAAAGCACCGAGCACTCAAGTTGAACACGATGACGTTGTTCAGGTGAGTAGTGTGGATGTGCTGAGTTTTGGCGGGCTTGACTATGATGACCGCGAGTTAAAACAACAAAATCGTTTGGTTGAGCTTCGTATTCGCATTAATGAAAAAGGGCAGCCGATTGACATCCAATTACGTCAAAGTTCGGGCATTCAAAACCTTGATGAACGGGTCATGCAAGCTGCACGTAAATCCAGATTTAACCCCCAAAAAATTAACGGTCGAGCCGTGACCATTGTTGTGGATTTTCCAGTCCAACTCAAACTCAATCGGGGCCGTTAACCGATGATTAATATCTATTTTGCAGGAGAAAGATGATGAACTCATCTACAGACCAAATCATTAGCAACAGCTTGTCTTTACGTTTGAAACAAGAAACTGCTGCTGAACACGAACGTATGCATCAATTAATGTCACAGGCAAAGGTATTTTCAAGTAAAGAAAAATACGCGCAATTTACGTTATCTCAATATTACTTTCAGCGTGAAATTGAACATCTTTTTGAAAAAGAGGGTGTGGCAGGACTGATTCCAGACCTCGACATTCGTGGCCGCTCAAAACAAGCACTTGCTGATTTAAATGATTTGGGTATTCAACCTAACGAACAGCAGTTACAGAGTGAAAACGTACAGCTACCCGAAGCTTTAGGCTGGATTTATGTATCTGAGGGTTCAACTTTAGGGGCTGCATTTTTATTTAAAGAAGCTCAAAAGCATTTGGGTTTTTCTGAAACGTTTGCTGCGCGTAATTTAGCGGCCTATCCCGAAGGGCGCGCTAAAGTCTGGAAACGTTTTGTACAAGCACTTGATGAAACAGGCTTTGACCAAACCCAGCAAGACCGAGTTGTTCAAGGGGCGTTAGATGCCTTTGGATATTTTGGTCAAGCGCTTGATCAGCTTGATGAATTGAAATAATAAAAAGTGGATAAAGGGAATACCCGATATGGACAAACTCAATCAAGTAAATGTGATCGTAAAACATGAGCAGTCGTTAGCACCCGCTCAACCAGTCAGTAAGCTTGCCCGTTCTGTTTGGGCGCGTTGGGTGTTTATTGGTTTGGCTTGGTTGTGTATTGCGCTTGGCATATTGGGTATTTTTATTCCGGGTTTACCCACCGTTGATTTTATAATTTTGGCTGTGTTCTTTGCGGCTCGAGGGTCTGAAAAACTTCATCAATGGTTTCGAAATCATCGTTATATCGGTCCACTCATTCGCGAGTGGCAAGAACATCGGCGGATTCCTAAAAAAGCAAAATACATCTCGACAGTTAGTATGAGTTTGGCTGCGGGACTGATGATTTGGACCATTCCGTATCCGTGGTTTGTCTATCTGGCAATTTTATGTATGGCAGGGGTATTGGTGTGGATGTGGCTTAAAAAATGAAAGAATTATGATTGGCACTGTTGCATAGTACGCTTCATGGTTTTTACAAAATCACGCGGTACTTCAGGGCTTTGTAAACTTAAACTGCCAAGTTTATGCATGAGTTTAGGAGAGTATTGACGCTCTAAACGATGATAAATACATGTACAACTTGCACGGCTATGACCTGCTGCCATACATTTTAAATAGAAATCACGTTGAGCATTATTTTTTTGACCGGCGAAGGCAATAGATGCAAATAATAATCCACCTAGAAAAACTGAAAAATTATAAAGTGACATATATCTACTCTTGGTTGTTGTTTTTCATTATCCATATTTTGGCATAACTTTTTCAGGTCCAAAACCAGTTGATGTCAACTAGCGGCTTCATCATAGTTAGAACAGTTTTAGAGGTCAAATTGATTTGAGGATGATAACAGTTTAGTGTTTTAAAAATAGTCAATTTTGATTGTTGCCATTTTAAAGACAGTGTTACGACATTACGCACCCTATTTTTTTACATAATTTTTTGCTTTCATAAACGCTTTAGTATTATTCATTTTTAAATCATTTATATACAACTTGCTTACTTTAAAGTTTTAATTTAACAGGATATTTTTTATGACAGATACCCCAATTAAAAAAGACACAGAAAGTACCTGGGCAATATGTCGAGATCCTGTTTTACTCACTATGGTGGGTGGGGCAATTGATACTATTGGCTTTATCGCATTGTTTGGCTTTTTCACCGCGCATGTGACGGGAAACTTAGTGTTGGCAGGGGCAGCATGGGTTAAAGGTGGCTCGGGTTTATGGATTAAGCTCGCAGCAATTCCATTATTTATTTTGACCGTTGTCATTACAAAACTGTTGATTGACCGCAGTCAGGTCAAGCACAAAACGCTGTCTTATTTATTTTTATTTGAAGCTATTTTTCTATGTGGCTTTATGGTGGCAGGGCTTTACTTCGAGCCATTTAAAGATCCGGATGCATTAACAGTTGCAGTAACGGGTGGGCTAGGTTTAATTGCTTTGGCTATTCGTAATACTTCAAGCAAAACCCTTATTAAAAATATTAGCCCAAGCACCATGATGACAGGCAACACTACCCAGCTTGGGATTGATATTGCCAACTTACTTAAAAACAATAATGCAGCTAATCGGGCAAGTTTTCTAAAAAGTGCCAGTATTGTAATTGGGTTTGTAATTGGCGCTTTCTTAGGAGCGATACTTTATGTCTATTTTGATTTCTGGAGTGTAGCGCCGTTTATCTTACCAATTTTGTATTTCTCTTATTTAGCTTCACAGCAAAAGTTCAACCAAGCTTAATTCGAAGAAATAACAAATTAGCCTGAATTAAAATGAGTTCAGGCTTTTTTTCGTAATAAAGCAAAACGGAAGCGGACTCGAAATTGTTCGTTCACTGCTTTACAGGCATAATGACCAGATGGGGAATACATTCGATTAAGGAAGGCAGAATGACAAAGTCTTACCATTATTCAATGATAACAATAATGGCTTTGCTCAGTGGTTGTCAGGTCATTCATTTAAAAGAAAGTAATTTAAGCAATGCTTTAAAAAGTAAGAATGAAAGTATTCTGACCGATGGCACCTTAAGCCATCAAACCCAAAACTTACTGTATTTGGTCAAAGAAGATGAAAAAACTTGCCTACAAAATTTTGATGATTGTTTAAATAAGGTTCAGAGCCTGTCCGAAAATAGTAGCCGAGAAGAACGCTATGCTGCGCTGAGTGAAATTTACTTGGCAAAAGCTTTAGATGTTGGGCGTAGTAGCCAGTGTCATGTTATTAATAAAAGTAACAGTTGCGTTGAGCAGGAGTTAGCGCTGTTCGATAAAAGCTTACGCTATAGTTATGTCTATTTATTTGACTCTGAAGAGTCGCCGTTCGATCGGGTATTTGACCATCGCCAAAATCAGGTACGTATTTTTTATAACGTCGCCTTATCAAAGCTTATGACCACGTATTTTAATCATTTAAATACACATCGTTTTCCGCCATTGCTGAAAGCAGATGGGCATGAGTACCATGTCAATTTTGACCACGCGTTAGATGTACAAAAAATTGAAGTCGATACTTTTCGCTCAAGCTATAACATGAACTTTTCTGGTTTTAATACCGTTAACCGTAAGGATGGTTTGGGGGCAGAGTTTATTGTTGGGCGTAAAGAAAATGATGTGAATCACGGCTTCATTTTAGACCCCGATAATTTTTATGCTCACCAAGCCAACCCTAATATTCATTTACCACGCTTCTTTCCAGCCACTGCTATTGCATACCCAAAACAAAAAGCCACAGCCGATCAGGTCATTGTTGGGGCAGAGTTAGAAATTGCGATGTTCGATCCATATCGACAAGACCGTGTAAAAATTGAAGGTGTGGACTATCCACTGACTGCAAACTATTCGGCTCCTTATGGGCTGTGGCTATCGAAATATAATTTAGGTGCAGCAGGTTATTGGTCTTTAATTAATAAAGAAGCCAATTTAATCATGCCGCATTTATATATGCTGGAACCTTTTAACCCGAATAAGAAAATTATTGTGTTTGTTCATGGCTTAGCAAGTAGCCCAGAGGCGTGGGTGAGCCTAACCAATGACATTATGGGCGATGCCGAATTAAGGAAAAATTATCAGGTTTGGCAGGTGTTTTATTCAACCAATATGCCGATTTTTGAAAGTCGCTTTCAGATTTATTCATTGTTGAATCAGGCTTTTCAAAACATTGCGAAAGACAGTTATGCGGCACACGATGCAGTGTTGGTCGGGCATAGTATGGGCGGCGTGATTAGCCGTTTATTGGTCAGTGATGCTGATGTTTCAGAGCAAGCCATACAAAAAATGAATGAAGCGCAGTTAAATCGTTTAAAAGAAAATCCGGTAATTCAAGAGCGTTTTCAGTTCAAGGCTTTGCCATATTTTAATCGAGTTGTTTTTGTTTCGGCACCGCACCATGGTACTGACTACGCTGACCGATGGTTTACCCAAATTGCCCGCCGTATTATTCGTTTGCCCGCTGATTTTTTTATTGCAGTTGAAATGAGAGACGAGAAAAATACAAAACTCAGAAAAGGTTTAATTGAAAACGGAGCAAGTAATTTAAGTCGCTCTTCTAACTTTATGCAGTTGACTCAAGCCATTCAACCATCGCCACAAGTGGTCTATCACTCAATTATGGGTAATATTAACGGGACAACTGACAAGTTAAAAAGCAGTGATGGAATTGTGCCTTATCAAAGTTCGCATTTAGGTGGGGAGCAGTCGGAGTTGATCATTAAAGGTGGGCATTCGATTCAAACTAGCCCTGAGGCAATTTTAGAGTTACGCCGTATTTTACGATTGCATTTAAAGCAGTCGCAGCCTTCAAAATAGAAATTTTTGTTTTTAGAAAACCACTGCTGAACTAGGTCAACAGTGGTTGAAATAATTAATTTAGCTGATTTTGTTTGAGCGATTTTTTATGCTCAAAGTAGCTGATTGAAAAAATAACCAAGCCGACCAAATACAACACACCAGACAACAGCAGTAAGTCTAAACCTGCTGCATAGAGTAACCAAAGCGCATAGATTGAAGCGACACTTGCAATCGCAATATGCGGCATGCGTTTATGGCGAATGGATTCTTTAAGGTAAAAAGCTGACACCAGAAAATAAGGCAGCAAAATCATGACCGATGAAATCAATAAAAGTTGAGTGTAATTTTTATTGAAAAAATACACGGCAATTAAAGAACCTTGTACGACCAGTGTCGTCAGCCAAAGTGATGAAATGGGCACATTATTTTGATTATTTTTTAAAAATAATTTCGGGAAAGCACCATTTTTTGCAGCTAAAAATGGAATTTCAGTGGCAAATAAAGTCCAACTTAAATAAGAGGATGCAACCGAAATAATCAGCCCGATAGTAATAATAATGGTACCCGGCAAGCCGATCAGTTGCTGCAAAATGGTCGCCATAGATGGGTTATGCATGCCTGCAAGCGCTTCACGACTCGCCACACCATAAGCCAATACTGTCACCATCACGTAAAAACTTAATGCCAGCAAAACACCTAAAATAGTTGCTTTACCAATATCATGACGTTTTTTTGCACGCGATGATAAAACTACAGCACCTTCAATACCGGTAAATACCCAAAGGGTAATCAACATCAGGTCTTTCACTTGCTGCCAAAGTGGAACTTGCAAAGAAAAGTCATGTAAGTTGAGTTTGAATAGATCAAACTTAAAGGCAATGAAGGTAAAGAAGATGAAAACCACCATTGGAATAATTTTGGCAATGGTTGCCAGTAAATTCACAATCGCAGCTTCTTTAATACCTCGACTTACTAACCAGTGCACCAGCCACACAAAAATGCTTGAGCCAATCAGTGAGTAGAGCGTATTACCTTCACCAAAAATAATATGATCTTTGCTGTCGGTAAACATGCCGATGCCTGAAAAGGCAATCACCACATAACCGACAATACCAATGGTAGTACACAACCAATAGCCCCACGCTGAGCAAAAACCGATCAGGTCTCCAAAACCTTCGCGTGCATAGTTATAAATACCGCCGTCAAGGTCTGGTCGTTGACGCGTTAAATGTAACAATGAGAGGGCCAAGAAAATAATACCGACCCCAGTAATGAGCCATGCAACTAGAAGGGCAGAGCCGTTGGCGACTTGAGCCATATTTTGGGGAAGGCTAAATACGCCTGACCCCACCATAGAACTAAAGACCAGCGCTGTAAGAGACAATAATCCGATTTTGGCAGCAGACATGGTATTTATTCTTTAAAAAATTGAGAAAGTTCAGCAATGTGTTCTGGCCCGATACCACAACAACCGCCCACTAAACTTGCACCTGCTTGCTGCCATTGCTTGGCAAAACCTAGATAAGCTGGAGCATCTAGGTCTTTACGAATTTCATCGAGACCATCGTTGGCAGTAGCGCTTTCATCTTGCGGTGGGAAAGCATTGGCATAAGCACCAATTTGTACCGACTCAGGAATAAGTCCTTTAATTTCATTAATTGCTTGCAAGATCACTTCAGGTTGGCAGCAATTAAACAACACTGCTTTGGCATTAGATTGTTTGATGAAATCAGCCACTTGTTGCATATTTTCGCCTGAACGAAGTAGGGCTTGTTCTTGTTTAATTTCATCTTGCAGCGTAAATGACACCCAATAGTCTTTACCATCTTGTGGTAATAACGCATGGACTGTTTCAACTTCTTTTAAGCAAGATTGGGTTTCTGCTAACCAAAAATCAACTTCCGGTGCCAATGTGTTAATGATCGGCTCAGCAAGGCTTTTAGCTTGTTCTGGTTGGAACAGGTCAGCACGGTAAGAACCAAATAACGGTGGTAAGCAGCCTGCAATTTTGACATTTTTGCCGCTTTCTTTAACTGCATTTTTTGCTTGTTCAATAGCAACTTTAATTAAACGCACGCCGTCAGTTTCAAAGCGTTCTTGTCCAATATGAAAAGGCACAACAGCGTAGTTGTTAGTCGTAATGACTTCTGAGCCAGCATTAATAAAATCGAGATGTACTTCTTTTACTGTTTCAGGTGCTTCAATGAGTGCAAGTGCAGACCACTCAGGTTGACGAAATGGAGCGCCACGACGGGCCAATTCACGGCCTAAACCGCCATCTAAAATTTTCATAAATTACAACGTAAAGGGAGAAAAATAATTCAGCTAATCTAGCGTGTAGATGGATTGTGTTCAATCGCGAATATGCTCGATATATTTCTAAATAAATTAGATTGTTATGAATATTTTTTCTTAAAAGGATTTCTGTAGACGATGTTCAGTTTTATTGATGAACTTCATGTGAAAAAGATAAGGTATTTATTTGAAAATGTAGACTAAAAAATAATCTTATAACGCGCCATATTGTTGCCAACTTTCGCCAGTGTGCTGCGTTTTATAATACGCTTTAAGCTGTTCAAGCTGCATAAAGTGTATGCCTGACCAAATTAATAAACTGATGAATATTAAAACTTTAGATAAGCGACGAACTTTTTCTAGGCGAGCAAAAGCTAACAGTACAAAAAATAAGGCAGGTAAAAATATAAAGAATTGAACAGGGGAGAAAAATAAATGAGCAGTACTAAAATATAAAGCCACTGCACTCATCAGCACATTTAAAACAGAACATAGCTTTTGATATTTACCGAGCTTAAATGCATAAGCCGTTATGGCAAGTAACAGGGCTGAGCTGACGTAAATTGCTGTACCGCCAATCATCCACATATAAAACCCGCTTACCAAAAGATAAGCCAGCAGCAAAACAAGCATGAGCTTAAAAAAAAATGACAAGAGGTGAGATGATGAGGTTAAAGGCGTCATAGCAAATCTATATCTCAAGGGAGGGCTTAAAAAACAAAAGGACGAATCGAAATTCATCCTTTTGGAATTTTATTTATACATCGTCAAACTTAGTTTGCTTTTGCAACTGGGGCAGCAGCGGTTTCATCGTTTGCAGCTTTGAACGGAGATGTATAGTTCAAGCCAAGTGTAGAACTTGTGTACTGACGAACTTTGTCGAGTAACACAGGATCTTTGCTCAAGTCTTGCTTATAAGACACTACAATTTCATGAAGCTTCTGGTTCCACTTACCTTCAGTTTGCTGAGGGAAAGCTTTTTCAAGCAAGTTAAGCATGATGTATGGAGAAGTCGAAGCACCCGGAGACGCACCTAACAAGGCAGTTACAGCACCATCTTTAGACGCAAAGATTTCTGTACCGAATTGAAGTGTTGCAGGTTTACCCGGTTCTTTCTTGATGATCTGAACACGTTGACCACCTTGGCTTAAACGCCAGTCTTCAGCTTTAGCATCTGGGTAGTACTTACGAAGTTCATTTAGACGGTCTTCATCTGACATCATGACTTGGCTAACCAAGTATTTAACAAGATCAAGGTTTTCCAAGCCAACAGTGGTCATTGGTAAAACGTTGTTTTTGTTGGTTGATGCCAGTAAATCAAGCTGAGAACCATTTTTCAGGAACTTGTTTGAATACGTTGCAAATGGGCCAAACAATACATATTTTTTACCGTCGATATAACGTGTATCAATATGTGGTACAGACATTGGAGGCGCACCAAGTTCAGCACGGCCATATACTTTCGCTGTGTGTTCAGCAGTAATTTTTGGATTGTCAGTAATTAAGAACTCACCACCAACAGGGAAGCCAGCATATTGTTTCGCCTCTGGTAAACCAGTAAGTTGCAATAATTTAACTGCTGCACCACCTGCACCGATAAATACAAAACGTGTTTTAACGTGATCTACTTTACCAGTTTTCAAATTTTTGAAAGACACAGTCCAAGTTTTGTCATCATTTTGGCTGATGCCAGTCACTTCAGTCGATGTCTGTAATTTGAAATTAGGATTTTGATTTAAATGACCCACTAATTGTTTAGTGATTGAACCATAGTTCACGTCAGAGCCAACATCCATACGGGTCGCTGCAACTTTTTGACTAGGGTCTCGGTCATTCATCACTAAAGGTGCCCATTGTTTAATCACAGCTGGGTCTTCAGTAAATTTCATGCCTTTGAACAACGGGCTTTGGATCATGGCAGCATAACGTTTTTCTAAGAATTGAACGTTATCGCCCCAAACGAAAGCAATGTGTGGAACTGGATTAATGAATGATTTTGGTTCAGCTAAAACGCCTTGTTTTACCTGATATGACCAGAACTGTTTAGCAACTTCAAATTGAGAAGCAACTTTTTCAGCTTTGGCAATTTCCATCTTACCGTTTTTCTCTTCGGTATAGTTCATTTCCATAAAGCCAGAGTGGCCTGTTCCGGCATTGTTAAAGCCGTTTGAACTTTCTTGAGCAACTTGATCAAGACGTTCGTACATACGAATTTGCCAGTTTGGTTCAAGCTCAGTGAAATAAGTACCGAGAGTGGCACTCATGATGCCGCCGCCAACAAGAACAGCATCAACAACTGGCTCATCTTTTGCAGTTTCAACTTGTTTTGACGTTGTTGGTCTAAACAAGAATGCAATACCTGCAATTAGAATAAGAATGATTAATACCAGAAGGTATTTCAAAAACTTTTTCATGTAAGGGGGACCTTAAAATAAGTTATTTGAGTCACTTAAGGTGTGAGGAAACCTAGACAGCGTATCCAGACAAAACGGATATAAATGCGAAAGTAAATTCTCAAAATTAGAGAACTTCGAAAAAAATAAAAATTACTTGGGATTATCGCAAACACTCTATATTTTAGACTAATTTTGCATTGACAAGACAATTTTTATAATAAATGGGGTTCATCAAAATCATAAATATGATTTATATTTAATCAAATTAAGCTTTAAAAAGATAATTTAAGCTAATTGTTTTTATTTAAATATTTGAAATTAAATTAATAATTTTAATTTGATTAAAGTTGAATCATTTGAAGAATATTTGCCTATAAAAATTGATTAATTTTTATTTCTTACCCTATTTATGTAAATAAGCTCTTCGTAGACGCTTATTTTCTGTCATACATGGTTCTTATTAATATTGGTTCTATAAAGATTAAATTAAGGGCATATTTCTGCATAAGAAATATGCCCTTTCAGATTTTATGATGCTACATAGAACGGTGCAGTTGAACGTGGTAACGCCTCACGTCCACGAATTTGGTCTGCAATTTTCTCGGCAATCATAATAGTAGTTGCGTTTAAGTTACCGGTAATAATGAGCGGCATGATAGAGGCATCGACAACACGTAAACCACGCATACCGTGTACACGGCCTTGACCATCTACAACAGCCATTTCATCTTCACCCATCTTGCAGCTACAAGATGGATGGTAAGCTGTTTCTGCATGGTTACGAACAAAGTCATCAAGCTCTGCATCGGTTTGCAAATGTTTGCCCGGACTAATTTCTTCACCACGATATGGATCAAGCGCGGGTTGCTGCATGATTTCACGAGTGATTCGGATTGCATCACGGAACTCACGCCAGTCTTGTTCGGTCGACATGTAGTTAAACAAGATACTTGGATGCTCAAACGGATCTTTCGATTTAAGTTTGATACGACCGCGTGAAGGCGAACGCATTGAGCCAACGTGTGCTTGGAAGCCATGTTCTTTCACTGCATTACTACCATTGTAGTTAATGGCAACCGGCAAGAAATGATACTGAATGTTTGGCCACGTAAACTCATCCGAACTACGGATAAATCCGCCTGCTTCAAACTGGTTACTTGCACCAATGCCTGTACCGTTAAATAACCACTCGGCACCAATTGCAGGTTGGTTATACCATTTCAAGGCAGGGTATAAAGAAACAGGTTGCTTACATTTATATTGTAAGTACATTTCTAGATGGTCTTGCAGGTTTTCACCCACACCCGGCAAATCATGAACCACATCAATGTCCATTGATTTTAAGAAGGTACTTTGACCTACACCCGAGCGCTGTAAAATTTGTGGTGACGCAATTGCACCTGCACAAAGTAACACTTCGCGTTTAACCAATGCACGTTGTAAGTTGTTTTGGTCAGCACCAATAATGTATTCAACACCAATTGCTTGCTTTTGATTAAATAAAATTTTATTGGTTGTGGCGTGAGTCAGAATGGTCAGGTTTGGACGACCTTTTGCCATATCCAAATAACCACGTGCGGTACTTGAACGGCGACCTTTAGGGGTTACCGTACGGTCCATTGGACCAAAGCCTTCTTGTTGGTAACCATTTAAGTCATCAGTACGCGGGTAACCGGCTTGTACACCAGCTTCAACCATGGCATGGAACAACACATTGTTGCCATTTTTAGGAGTAGCAACGGACACAGGACCGCTATCACCATGGTAGTCGTTGCCACCAATATCACGAGTTTCGGCTTTTTTGTAGTAAGGTAAACAGTCAGCATAAGACCAGTTTTCAAGGCCTTTATGAGTTGACCATTGCTCTAAATCCATTGCGTTACCGCGGATATAGCACATACCATTAATTAAAGATGAGCCACCTAAACCTTTACCACGACCACATTCCATACGACGGTTGTTCATGTGTGGTTCTGGGTCGGTTAAATAAGCCCAGTTATAGCGACGGCCTTGAAGAGGGTAGGCCAAAGCTGCCGGCATTTGTGTACGGAAATCCAAGCGATAATCTGGTCCACCCGCTTCTAATAATAAAACGGTGGTATCTTTGTCTTCAGTAAGACGCGCAGCGAGTACATTTCCGGCAGATCCTGCGCCAATAATAATGTAATCATATTCTTTAATATTCATAACTATCCTTTTTTTACTAACAGTTTGCCTGAGCAATCTATAAAGACTGCTCGGCATATGTGATTTAGGTTGAAGTGTTTAAAGCGATGGAGGCATTAAAAAATGCTTTGATAATCGCCAAGTTCAACTTGAATAGATTTGATACGAGTATAGTGCCCAAGCGTAGTTAAGCCATTTTCACGGCCTACACCAGATTGTTTATAGCCACCGACTGGCATCTCGGCAGGCGATTCGCCCCACGTGTTAATCCAGCAAATACCTGCTTCAATTTGGTGAATAATACGATGAGCACGGCTGATGTCTTGAGTAACTACGCCGGCAGCTAAACCAAAGGTCGTGTCGTTAGCACGTTGAATCACTTCTTCTTCAGTTTCATAGCTTAAGATGCTCATGACAGGTCCAAAAATCTCTTCTTGAACAATAGCCATCTGGTCAGTGCAGTCGCTAAATACCGTCGGTAGTACATAAGCGCCTTTTGCAAGTTCACCTTCTGTTGCGCGGCCACCGCCAATTAACACTTTAGCGCCTTGTTGTTTGCCTGACTCAATGAAAGACAACACTTTTTCCATGTGAGGGAAGCTAGTGAGTGGACCGAAGTTGGTGTCTTCAGCCATTGGGTCGCCAATGCGAATACGTTTTACACGTTCTACAACCGCTTTTTCAAAGTCGGCTAGAAGTGATTTTGGAACAAATACACGCGTACCGTTGGTACATACCTGACCTGAGCTAAAGAAGTTCGCCATGACTGCAATATCTGCGGCACGGTTAAGGTCGGCATCTTCACAAATAATGAGTGGAGATTTACCACCAAGTTCCATAGTCACTTCTTTTAGCGTAGAGCCAGCAGCGCTTGCCATAACTTTTTTGCCAGTTTCCACACCGCCAGTGAATGAGATTTTTTCAATCACGGGATGTTCAGTGAGCCATTGACCAATTTCACGGCCAGCACCTTGCACCACGTTAAATACGCCGTCTGGTAAGCCAGCTTCTGTATAGATTTCTGCAAGTTTAAATGCAGTGAGTGGAGTGGTTTCACTTGGTTTGAAAATCATGGCATTGCCGGCAGCAAGGGCAGGGGCAGATTTCCATAAAGCAATTTGAATTGGATAGTTCCAAGCACCAATACCAGCAACTACACCTAACGGTTCACGGCGTGTATAAAAGAAACTTGATTCGCGAAGTGGAACTTGTTCGCCTTGAATGGCTGTTGCAAGTCCTGCGTAGTATTCGAGTACATCTGCGCCAGTCACAATATCGACTGTAGATGTTTCGCTAAAAGCTTTACCTGTGTCGAGTGTTTCAAGACGGGCAAGCTCATCATTACGTTCACGAAGAATGTCGACAGCACGACGTAAAATACGTGAACGTTCCATGGCAGTCATGGCAGCCCAGATTTTTTGTCCTTGTTGGGCACTTTGTACAGCAGCTTCAATATCTTGTTCAGAAGCTTGCTGAAGAGTCGCGATTGTCTCGCCGTTGGCAGGGTTAATACTATTAAATGTTTTACCACTGGTTGCTTTAACGTAGCGTCCATGGATATACAATTGATGAACTTGTACATCACTCATTTTGTCTCTCCTGCAAAGGCTTGTTCGCAAATTGCAATTGCGTTTGTACATAATCGTAAGCAATGGAACGAGCAAGATTGCTGTCAAATTCGTTATGACGGCTTAAACTGCCTCGTAACCATAATCCATCAATCAATGCTGCCAAACCTCTAGCGGCAACACTGGCCTGTTGTTCATCCATTAACTTAAGAAAATAAAATTTCAAGTTGGAGTACAGGCGTTGATCATTAATCTTTTGTAAGCGGCTTAAGTCTGGTACATGCATACTTGCTGACCAAAAGTCCAACCAGACCCGCATTGCTTTTTCATTGACCTGACTAATGTCAAAGTTAGAGTCGATAATGGCCTTAATCTGGCTCTCTGGATGCGAATCTGCTTCTGCTCTGTACTGTTCGGTTTTACGACGCAGAACATTTAACATTTCTTGCATGCAGGTATTTATCAACCCTTGTTTGTCGCCAAAATAATGGCTGACAATGCCGGTCGACAGCTCGGCTTTTTTTGCAATTTGTGCAATGGTGGTATTAGATAACCCCACTTCATAAATTACGTCGAGTGCAGCGTTCATGATTTCTTCACGTCGCACATGTTCTGGTTTTACTCTGCGTTTTGTCATGGTTGTCCACATCAGCACTTTTAGTGGTGCTTAAAATTCAACATGTTAACTTGCAGAGCATATAGCACTTTTTTATCATACTTGTTATTGATTGAACGTTCAATCAATAACAAGTATGATATGTAAAAATCAATGAATTTTTGAACAAGCTTCTAAAAATAAAGAGGTGAAATCAAAGGTTCTTAAGGATAGGATGATGCGCATAAGTACATTACTTATCACGTTATTTTGAGAAAAATACACCGATTGCAAGGAGCAATAAGATGGTGTTGAAAAGTGATGGATATTCTTCAGACCATATTCGGTTAAATCGTTTCGTATTTTGGAGTTCAGCAATCAGTATCGGTATTTTTGGCCTGCTTTTTGTGCTGTTTCCAGAAAAAAGTCAGTTTTGGCTGACCTATGTACAAGAGCAAGTAAATCACTTTTTTGGGTGGTATTACATGCTGGTTATTGTGCTGTGTCTGGGTTTTGTTGGTTGGCTCGCTTTTTCAAAAGTAGGGCAGATTCCTTTG
Source organism: Acinetobacter sp. 1294243 (assembly GCF_000588015.1). NCBI lineage: Bacteria > Pseudomonadati > Pseudomonadota > Gammaproteobacteria > Moraxellales > Moraxellaceae > Acinetobacter > Acinetobacter sp. 1294243. Next base: position 136,718 of record NZ_JFXG01000006.1, on the reverse strand, counting down.
GGAAAAGATGACGACAAACCAGAGTTTAGTTATTTGGCTTGGACTTCAATGCTGTTTTCGGCAGGGATTGGTATTGCGCTACTTTATTATGGTGTGGCCGAACCGGTTGACCATTTTTTAAGACCGCCAGAAGGCGAGGCAGGAACGATTCAGGCAGCCCGTAATGCGATGACTTATAGCTTTTTGCATTGGGGGATTCATGGCTGGGTGCTCTATGCATTGCTCGGAGTTACTTTAGGCTACTTTGCTTTTAGACAAAACTTGCCATTAGCACTTCGCTCGGCGCTTTACCCAATTTTTGGAGAGCGAGTACATGGCTTGGTGGGTGATTTTGTCGATGGTTTTGGAATTTTAGCGACGGTTATTTCCTTAGTCACCAACTTGGGAATCGGAGCATTAGTGCTGGTATCGGGCATTTGTTACTTACTGCCGCAAATTCCGGATAACTCAGCGACCTTAATTACTGCCGTGCTCATCATGATGTTCGTTGCGACGATTACGACAGTGGTTGGTATTGAAAAAGGTTTAGCATGGTTGTCGCGTATTAATTTACGTCTGCTGTATGCCTTACTTTTATTTGTATTTTTAACGGGTCCGACTAACCATTTATTAAATGGTCTGGTACAAAATACGGGCGATTATCTCAATAATTTTATTGGTAAAAGTTTTGATATGTATTTGTACAATCAAAAAGCCAGTGGCTGGTTGGGTTCGTGGACCGTATTTTATTGGGCTTGGTGGATTGCTTGGGCGCCTTTTGTCGGTATGTTTATTGCCCGTATTTCAAAAGGACGTACCATTCGTGAAGTTGTATTGGGTGTATGCCTGATTCCACTAGGCTTTACATTGGCTTGGATTTCAGTTTTTGGAAACACTGCAATTTATTTTATCTTGCAGCAAAAACAGAAAGTATTAGGTGATATGGTCTTAACTGATCCAGCATTATCTTTATTTAAATTACTCGAATATCTGCCGTTTAATCCGTACGTTGCGGGTATTGTTGTTGTAATTTGTTTCGTTTTATTTTTGACACCAGTTGGCTCTGGTACACTAATGATCGCTAATTTGTCCTCAAAAGGGGGCACCAATGATAGTGATTCACCGATCTGGTTACGCGTCTTTTGGTCTGTGGTAATTACCATTGTAAGTATTGGCTTGCTATTAGCCGGTAGTTTTAACTCCATGCAAAGTGCTGTGGTGTTATGTGGTTTACCATTTTCAGTCATTATTTTGCTCTATATGTTTGGTTTAGCCAAAGCGTTAAAGCAAGATGATTTTGACCCTCAATTAGTGAAAAAACAGTTAGCTGTTTCAAAAGACATTTCAGTCCCATCGAACTGTGGACAGAATAAAGTGACCGAGGTTTTATAACCTCAATCGATCACATCTATATATTATTTTTTTGCGTTTAAAGTCGTCTTTTCATTGTTTTAAATAAGAGTGAAAAGACGAAATTAAATATTTTGTTTTTATTTTATTCCTTGAGGATTGTATGGCAACAGATAATCCAAGAGCAGTTGATGATTTAACATTATCTAAATCTAAAAAAGACCCGCTCAACCGTGTGGTTTTTTATTTTTCAGCTGTACTTATTTTAATTTTTTCTCTCGTCACGTTTTTGTTCAACGATTTTGCAAATCGAGTCATGAATGCCGTGCTTCAGTGGGTGACTTCAACCTTTGGTTGGTATTATCTGCTCGCCGCAACATTATATATGGCCTTCGTGATTTTTATTGCCTGCTCAAGATATGGCAGTATCAAATTAGGACCTAAGCATTCAAAGCCTGAGTTTAGTTTACTGAGTTGGTCTGCCATGCTGTTCTCTGCTGGTATTGGTATCGACCTCATGTTCTTCTCGGTCGCTGAACCACTATCTCATTATATGCAACCTCCGGTCGGAGCAGGTCAAACCTATGAAGCAGCACGCCAAAGTATGGTTTGGACATTGTTTCACTATGGTTTAACAGGCTGGTGTATGTATGCCTTGATTGGTATGTCATTGGGATACTTTAGCTATCGTTATAATTTGCCGCTTACCATTCGTTCTGCACTTTACCCAATTTTCGGGAACAGAATTAATGGTGCGATTGGGCATAGTGTTGATACAGCTGCCGTGATCGGGACAATTTTTGGTATTGCAACAACCTGCGGGATTGGAGTAGTACAGCTGAATTACGGCCTACATGTGTTATTGGGGTTACCAGAAAATATCTGGATGCAATTTATCCTGATTGCTGTTGCAGTGGGTATTAGTATTATTTCGGTGACATCTGGGGTTAATAAAGGCCTGCGGATTTTATCTGAAATCAATATTTATGTTTCGGTCGGGTTATTGCTGTTTATTTTATTCTTGGGAAATACTGAGTTTTTACTCAATGCCCTTGTCCAAAATATTGGTGACTATTTAACTCGTTTCCCTGCTTTAGCATTACAAAGTTTTGCTTTTGAACAGCCTAAAGAGTGGATGAGTAGTTGGACTTTCTTCTTCTGGGCGTGGTGGATTGCGTGGTCTCCATTTGTAGGACTCTTTTTGGCACGTATCTCAAGAGGACGTACCATTCGTGAGTTTGTATGCGGTACCTTAATTATTCCACTTCTATTTACACTTACGTGGTTATCTATTTTTGGTAATAGTGCTCTGCATAGCGTTATTTTTGAAGGCAATCAAACCTTAGCAGCGACTGTGTTAGCAAATCCGGCTCATGGTTTTTATGACCTGTTAGCGCAATATCCGGGCTTTACCTTTATCGCTTCAATTGCCACCGTAACAGGACTTTTGTTCTACGTGACTTCTGCCGATTCAGGAGCTCTGGTTTTAGGTAACTTCACCACTAAACTCACGAATATCGATAATGATGCTCCACGTTGGTTAAGCGTGTTTTGGGCAGTGGCGATTGGTTTACTCACATTAGCCATGCTCATGACCAACGGCATTACAGCCTTGCAAAACGCAACTATTATTATGGGTTTGCCGTTTAGTTTTGTGATGTTCCTTGTGATGGCAGGGCTTTATAAGTCACTCAGACTTGAAGATTACAGGCATGCTAGTCGCAGTATGAATGCAGCGCCAGTCGTAGGGAACGTTGATATTCTGAACTGGAAACAGCGTTTAACTCGAGTGATGCATCATCCGGGAACCACTGAAACACACCGCATGCTAGATACGGTGTGTTTGCCAGCTGTTCAGGCTGTTGCTGATGAGTTGATTAAGCAGGGTATGAATGTGGACGTGCAGCAAACCCCGCTTGAAGATGAAGATACGCTTTACCATCTAGATCTCACTATCCATTTGGAAGAAGAGCAAAACTTTGTTTATCAGATCTGGCCTGTACGCTATAGCGCGCCGAACTTTAGCCAGCGTGTAAAACGAGGCAAACAGTTCTATTTCCGACTTGAAACCTATCTTTATGATGGCTCTCAAGATAACGATCTGGTCGGTTACAGTAAAGAACAGGTCATTAACGATATTTTAGATAAATATGAAAGACATATGACGTTCTTACATATTAATCGTATTAGTCCCGGGAATCGTCCATTGTTCCCAGATCCACAAGCTTAAGAGGAAAATGCATGGCTTCTCCTTATCTACATTCTTTTGCTTTATTTTTCTCTTTGCTCAATCCATTTTTAATGAGCATTTATATGATTGGCCTGATTCGCCATTCAGAAGCTAAGGTGTTTAATAAAGCACTGATTCAGGGAAGTTTGATTGCTTTTGTTGTCTTCATGCTATTTGCATGGGGCGGCGAAACAATTTTTAGTAAATATCTGAATGTACGTTTTGAAGCCTTTCAGATTTTTGGAGGTCTAATCTTTTTGGTGATTGGCTACCGCTATGTGTTTCAAGGTGCCGACACCATTGGAGAAATGCGTGGTGCTCCAGAACATCTGGCTGGCACCATTGCCATGCCGTTTATGATCGGCCCAGGGACTATTAGCGCTGCGGTAGTCACAGGGATTGAAATGTCAATTGGTGAGGCAGCGCTAGTAATTGCCTTCACCTTGTTTTTAACTTGCAGTATTTTGATTTTGATGAAATTTTCACATGATCATTTACGCTATAAACATGCCAAACATATTGACCGCTATTTTGATATTGTCGGGCGTTTATCTGCTTTATTAATTGGTACGATCGCCATTGATATGATTATTAATGGTGTGACAGGCGTCATTAATAAAGTTTAGCAAGTCATTCATAAGAACCTGCTATGCCATTGAACATGGAATAAAATGGCATAGCATCTTCTAAAAAATTCTAAGATAAATAGAACAGCTTTAAAAAATAACTTTAAAAATAGTGCCTTAAAAAATTAAATTTTAAAAAACAATCAAAGATATTAAAAAATACGATGCTATGTTATGGATTTAAGCATGTTTTTTTTGTGAATTATCAACCATAATATTGACTGAGCTTGTTTTAAGACAGAGTTGAGCTATGCCTACATTAGATGAAATGACCACAGCAACTGATGATCAGTCTGAATTGACGATGTCAGTTTTGATGACGCCTGATATGGCAAATTTTTCAGGTAATGTTCATGGTGGTACGATTCTAAAACTACTAGACCAAGTCGCTTATGCTTGCGCAAGTCGTTATTCGGGTGGCTACGTGGTGACTTTATCTGTAGATAAAGTAAATTTTAAAGAACCTATTTATGTAGGTGAGTTGGTAACCTTCTTGGCAAGTGTGAACCATGTAGGTCGTACTTCAATGGAAGTCGGTATCCGTGTTGAAGCGCAAAATATCCAGAAGCGGACAGTGCGCCATACCAATAGCTGTTATTTCACGATGGTTGCTGTTGATGAACAGGGCAAGCCATGTGAAGTACCTCAATTAAATCTAAATACAGAATGGAAGCGTTGCCGCTTTGAAGCTGCTGAGCATCGTAAGGTTTTACGTCTTCAAGAAAATCACAACCCATCTTGTAGCATGTATAAGAAAACTTCTTAAAAAAGATTGAATTAAAAAAGGACCGAACCGCAGCATGGTTCGATCCTTTCTCTTCTTTACTAAAATTCAGCGTCCATTTTTCATTTCAGTAAAATTATCTCTGAGCTTGGAGGAGAATGCTGAGAGAATTAACGAGTTGCAGGAGCAGCTTCAGAAGCAGAACCTACAGCATCAGATGCAGCATTTGCAGTGTTTGCTTGTTCTTGAGTTGAAACAACAACTTTTTCTTCACCAGCAGCGTTATGTGCTTGGTCGTGCTTAGAAGCAGCAAAAGTTGAAGCAGCAGTTAAAGCAAGTGTAGTAGCGAGTAAAGTTTTAGCTAATTTCATTTTATGGCATCCTTAAATTTCATTTAAAAATAAATTAAACCTAATCGTTCATACATACCTGAAACCTGTATGGCTGAATGACTAAGCTAGGACACATGCTAAGCCGAGGTTGGTATTACATCAATTAACTTAACAATCTATTACGGCTATCTTAACAATATGAAATATACGGGTCATTTATGTGAGCAATCTGTAAAATAAAGGGACTTAAATACACCTTAAAATGTGAAAAAATATTTCTTATCGAGTAAAAAAAAGCCAACTCTGTTACGTAAACCTAACACTCTGGCATGAATTGTGAATATGTTTGAATAGGATATTTCGTTTGAATAGTAGAGGTTAAAAGTTAATTTAGATAATTGATGAGATGCCTGTCACAAATTGAGAGCTTTAGCCTGATAATTGAAAAGTATATCTTCAAAGTGAAAAATCATTTTCATGGGATTTAAACAGTGATATACCTTTCTTAGTTTTTTATACTTTGTTGATTTGAGCCGCTTGTGAAACTGATAGCCCCAAAAACTGTTCCCACCCATATTATTTCCGGTTTTTTAGGGGCAGGAAAAACCACGTTGTTACAGCATTTATTAAGCCAAAAGCCTAAAGATGAGGTTTGGGCTGTATTAATGAATGAATTTGGGCAAATTGGAGTAGACCAACAACTCTTATCCCAAGAAGAAGGATATGCGGTCAAAGAACTATTAGGGGGCTGTCTATGTTGTAGCAGTCAATTGCCGATGCATATTGCTTTAGCCCGTCTATTGAGTGAACAAAAGCCAGATCGACTCTTTATTGAGCCGACTGGACTTGGACATCCTTCTCAATTATTTGACCAACTGACTGAACCTCATTGGCAAAGTAGTTTAGCTATGCGAGCACTGATTACGGTGGTAGATGGCAGTCGTTTGCACGATACCAATTGGGTTAAACAAAACCTTTATGAAGATCAGTTAAAAGCTGCTCAAATTGTGGTGGTATCACATACCGATGTGATGACTTTTGAAGATGATCAGGCGCTTGAGCTATTAAAAGACGAATACCAGCCTTATCACCAAGAGTGGATTAAAATTGAACATGGTCAGTTAGCTTTAAATAAAATTGATGTAGCTGCTCGTTTAACTGAGCGATCTATACAACCTTTACTGAAACTTCAAAAACAAATGACTGAAACCGAGGTTAAGAAGGAAATTCAGCAATTACCTTATCATTATGTCGAGTCGGCACAAGGCTATATTGTGGCAGGGTGGAAATTACCTAAACGCTGGAAATTCGATTTTTATAATTTGCTAGATTTATTATGTGCGCAGCAAGACTGGCTTCGAATTAAGGGAATTTTTAACACAGATCAAGGGTGGAAAGTTTTTAACTTTAATCCTGATCAGTTTAATTATAAGTCTGGTGAAGAGGGCATTGATAACCGCATTGAAATCATTAGCGAACATAACCATGATTGGTTAGCTTTTGAAACAGCTTTACTTGCCTGTCAGCTTGAAGAATAGAGAACATTAAACCAAAGATGATTTAATGTTCTCATAATGGATTTAAGGTTTTGTATCTAACACAGCTTTAGCTTGAGCGTGATCAATATCTTTTTCCCAGTGTGCAATCACTACGGTCGCGACACAGTTACCAATTAAGTTGGTACAGGCACGAATAATTCCAATAAACCAGTCGACTGAAAGTAGAAGCACTAAGCCAATTGCAGGGAGACTTGGTATCACTGAAAGTGTGGCTGCAAGAATAACTAAAGCCGAGCCTGGAATACCGTGAGCGCCTTTAGATGTAATGAGCGAAACCAGCAAAATAGCCAGTAAGTCATGCATAGACAAATCAATATTGCAGGCCTGTGCAATAAAGATCACGCCTAACGTTAAGTAAATTGAAAACCCGTCTAGATTAAATGAATAACCAGTTGGAATAACCAAACCGACAGTTGAATCTTTGATTCCCAAATTTTTGAGTTTTTTCATAATTTGAGGAAGAACAGAGTCAGAAGAAGCGGTACCTAAAACAATAGCGAGTTCATCTTTAAAATAGCCCACAAATTTGAAAATGTTGAGACCGGCAAGTTTTAAAATCGAACCTAAAACAATAACGACAAATAAAATGCAGGTTGCATAAAACAGTAAAACTAAATAACCCAATTGTAAGAGTGAATCTAAACCAAATTTAGCAGTGGTATAGGCGACTGAACCGAATACACCAATTGGAGCTAAACGAATAATAAGTCCCATAATTTTAAAGAAGACTTCCGAAAAAGCTTCAAGCGCTTGACGTACCAGCTCTGCTAAATGTTTAGGAATTAAAAGTAGGGAAACACCAAATAAAATAGCGATCAATAAAACCTGTAAAATATCGCCGTTTGCAAAAGCAGCAGTGAAGGTCTTCGGAATAATATTGAGTAGAAATTCCGAACCCGTATGCATCTCGTGGGCACGTTCGGTATACGTACTTAAATCTTTTGCATCTAAATGGCTAATATCGATATTCATACCGACGCCCGGTTTAAATACATAGGCCACAATAATGCCTAAAATTAAGGCAATACTGGTGACCACTTCAAAATAAAGAATGGTTTTTGCACCGACTTTGCCCATTTTTTTAATGTCGTTTGCACCATAGATTCCCAGTACAACAACACAAAACACAATTGGTGCAATCAGCATCTTAATTAAAGAAATAAAACCATCACCTAATGGCTTTAGAGAAAGGGAGAAATCATGAAAGCCGATTCCAACTGCAACTCCAAGAAAGAGAGCACACAGAACCTGTAAAAATAAACTACGCTTGAGCTTTAGCCACATAAGTCATCAATTTTAGCAAGAGAAAAATATCTCTCTCTAAAGCAAAAAGTCGGCCAACTATAAAATAAGCTGAGCGTTTTGGAAGAATATGCAAATTTCACATGACTATGCTTTGTATTGTTCAGTTTTTTTATAATTTTTTACCTAAAATCGAGTATCCTTAGCGCCAAATTTTTGGACATATTAATCATGGCGCTTAAAGCAACAATTTATAAGGCAGACTTGAATATTGCCAATATGGATGACCATATTTATGGTGATTATCAACTGACGCTTGCCTTGCATCCTTCGGAAACTTTAGAACGCTTAATGGTTCGTTTGATGGCTTTTGCCCGTTTCGCAAGTGATGAGCTTGAGTTTACTAAAGACCTTTTTGAAACTGACGAGCCAGCATTATGGCAAAAAGATTTAACAGGTCAGTTAGAAACATGGATTGAAGTTGGCTTACCGTCTGAAGATAAAGTCAAAAAAGCCAGTGCTCGCTGTAAAACAGTTGCGCTTGTTGTGTATGGCACACAAGTCGAAGACTGGTGGAAACGAAACAGTAAAATTAAAACGTTAAGTAATGTTCAAGTGTGGCAAATTGCTCCTCAAAGTACAGCAGAGCTTGAACAACTTTGTGAACGTACGATGCAGCTTCAATTAAATGTCATGGACAACGAGTGGACGCTTTTAGGTGAAAAGGGTCAGGCAAGTGTTGTGTGGACACAGTTACAGTAACATAGAAAAGCGCAACAAATTCTACAGATTCAGTTGGTACACTAAGTACCAATTGCGATTTTAAAGATTCAGATTAAGGGGTAAACCATGTCAAATGAATTAGAAATTATCGATTTAAAAGTAGGTGAAGGCAAAGAAGCGGTTAAAGGTGCTTTGATTACAACTCACTACACAGGTTGGTTAGAAGATGGCACCAAATTCGATTCTTCAATTGATCGCGGTAATTATTTTGAATGTGTGATTGGAACAGGCCGTGTAATTAAAGGCTGGGACCAAGGCATTATGGGAATGAAAGTTGGCGGCAAGCGTAAATTAATCGTACCTGCTCATTTAGCTTATGGCGAGCGTAAAATGGGTAAGATTATTCCTGCTAATTCTAATTTAATTTTTGAAATTGAATTATTCGATGTCAAAACTCGTGACTAGTGAAAATTTAAAGCCCTTTAGGGGGCTTTCTTGTTTATATGAGCTTTAAATATAAATACATTATTAATTTATATTTTAGCTTTTTAAATATTTAAGATTATTTTCAGATTATTTGATTATAAATGCTGACTGAGAAACTGTTCATTTATGGGCAGCCTGACATTAAGACCAAATTTCAAAAAGTTTGCGTCTTAAAATCAAACTTCGCATAAATAATCTATATTGTTATTGAGACGCTATTTCATGATTATCCGCTTTGCATCTCCTTTGTTGAACATATCACTTGGCTTAGCTCTGGCAGGTTTGTCAGGCATGGCATTAGCCAAACCACCTAAACTGGACGCGTCAACACTTACGGTGATTGGTTATCATGAAATTACCGATACTAAAAATGCATTAATTCCTCAATATGCAGTGACGACTCAACAATTTACACAGCATGTTGAATGGCTGCAAAAAAATGGATTCCATTTTATTACGGTTGATCAGTTGATCCGTGCTCATCAAGGTAAATTTCAATTACCTACAAAACCTGTTCTATTAACTGTAGACGATGGTTATCAATCTTTTTATCAAAATGCTTATCCTGTCATTAAAGCTAAAAAAATCCCTGTAGTACTCGCAGTAGTAGGTTCATGGTTAGAGCCAAAAGCAGGGCAGAAAGTCGATTTTTCAGGGGAAGAAATTCCACGCGATAAAATCTTAAGCTGGCCTGAGCTGAAAGAAATGCAAGATAGTGGCTTTGTTGAGATCGCAAGCCATAGCTATCATTTGCATCGCGGTATTACAGGCAACCCGCAAGGGAACTCTGAACCTGCTGCAACCACTCGTTTTTATGATGTAAAAACTCAAACTTACGAGAACGATGCACAATATCAGTCACGTATCTATAACGACTTAAAGAAAAATAACGAACTACTTAAAGCACACGGCTTACGTTCACCACGTATTATGGTATGGCCTTATGGTCGCTATAATATGCAAACAGTTCAAATTGCTAAAAAGCTTGGTATGCCAATTACCATTACACTTGATGATGGGGCAGACCACGCGAAACAATCTCTTCAAAATATGAGCCGTATTTTGGTAGAAGGCGATATGACGACTGATGATTTGGCTCAAGAAATTAAAAATCGTGAATTGAATTTAACGGATAACAATCGTCCGCAAAAAATTATGCATGTCGATCTGGACTATATTTATGATCCAGACCCGAAACAGCAAGAGCGTAATTTAGGTCATTTGTTAGACCGAATTAATGCGATGGGCGTAAATACAGTCTATTTACAAGCATTTTCAGATCCAGATGCGAATGGCTCTGCTGATATGGTGTATTTCCCGAACCGTCACCTTCCAATGCGTGCCGACTTATTTAACCGTGTAGCATGGCAAATTCAAACGCGTACGCCTGTAAGTCGTATTTATGCGTGGATGCCTTTATTGGCATGGGAATTACCAAAAACTGATCCTGTTTCTAAGGATTTGGTGGTGACAGAACAGGCAAAATCTGGTGAACACCTCAACATGGGGTATATCCGTTTAAGTCCGTTCTCAGCAGACGCACGCCAAACTATTCGTGAGATTTATCAAGATTTGGCTAAGTCATCTTCATTTAACGGAATTTTATTCCATGACGACGTCACCTTATCTGACTATGAAGATGCAAGCCCAGATGCCTTAAAAGCTTATGCGAAACAAGGTTTACCTACAGATTTGGCAAAAATTCGCGATAACGATCAAGATTTGCAAAAGTGGACTGCATATAAGACAAAATATCTAGATGATTTTGCAATGCAACTTGTTGATGACGTGCGACAATATGAACCGTTCTTGCTCACCGCACGTAACTTATATGCGCAAGTTGCTTTAAAACCATATGCAGAAAACTGGTATTCACAATCGCTTGAAGAGTCGTTAAAACGCTATGACTTTACGGCTATTATGGCAATGCCTTATATGGAACAGGTCGATAACTCTGATCAATTCTATAAAGACATGATTGATCGTGTGAAACAATATCCAAATGGCATTAAGAAAACTGTTTTTGAATTACAGGCAACCGACTGGCGTAAAAACGAAAAGGTACCTTCAACTGAAATGGCCGCAACAATTCATTCTCTTTATCAGCAAGGTGTAATGCATGTCGGATATTACCCAGATGACCCAATTAAAGATCATCCGGATGTGGACACTATGCATAAAGCATTTGCTGAAAAATCATCTCGTCTTGTGCCGTAGTTGAGGCTAAAACATGACAATCTTTGCTGCAATATGGTCGCATGCCTTAAAATTCGTTTTCTATTATCCATTATTCATGTCGTATTTATGGATGATTGGCGCGATTATTTTCTATTGGAAAGAACGTCAGGCCCCGCCTTACGATCAACCAGCTCCATTAGAGAGTTATCCAAAAGTCGCTGTGTTAATTCCTTGTTTTAATGAAGGGGATAATGCAGAAGAAACCATTAGCCATGCATTAAAACTGGACTATCCTCATTTTGAAGTCATTGCGATTAATGATGGTAGCTCGGACAATACTGGTGAGGTACTCGACCGTTTAGCAGCACAACATGAAAAACTACGTGTTGTTCATTTGGCGCAAAACCAAGGTAAAGCAATGGGGTTGCAAGCCGGAAGCTTAATGACCGATGCCGAGTTTTTAATTGGTATTGATGGCGATGCTTTACTTGATCCTCATGCAGCAAAGTGGATGATTCGTCATTTTCAGGAAAATCCAACAGTTGCAGCGGTTACGGGTAACCCGCGTATCCGTACTCGCTCAACTTTACTAGGGCGTATTCAGGTCGGTGAGTTTTCTTCGATTGTTGGCATGATTAAACGTGCACAACGTACCTTTGGACGCTTATTTACCGTATCGGGTGTAATTACCGCTTTTCGTAAGAGCGCTGTTCACCAAGTCGATTATTGGTCACCAAATATGTTGACTGAAGATATCGATATTACTTGGAAATTGCAGCGTGCAGGTTGGGACATTCGTTTTGAACCGAATGCCTTAGTCTGGATTTTAATGCCTGAAACTTTAAATGGTTTGTGGAAACAACGTTTACGTTGGGCTATGGGTGGGGCACAGGTATTAATTAAAAATATTGATGTGTTCACTAAGCCAAAATTAAATTTTTTATGGCCATTAATGTTTGAGCTGTGCTTAACCTTAGTTTGGTCATATTTAATGCTCGCGATGGCTTTATTATGGTTGGTACATTTTATTTTACCAGTCCCTGCTTTAGCCGTTGTGAGCTCTCCATTTTTACCGTATGGTAGCGGTATTTTATTGGGGGCGACTTGTCTCATTCAGTTTGCTTTAAGCAAATGGATGGATAGTCGTTATGAACCACATCTAGGAAAAAACTATTTCTGGATGATCTGGTATCCATTGGTCTTTTGGCTAATCACCATCTCGGCAACTATTGTGGCATTTCCGAAAGTTTTAAAACGTGGAGATGAGAAACGTGCGCGTTGGGTGAGCCCGGATCGGGGCATTCGTGGATGAAATGCAAGAGTCATGAGATTTTAAAGATCGTGCTGTATTGATGTCTGGGGAAAACCGCAGCACTTCGTTAGGTAAAGAGAGAAATGAAGACAAATTCGTTGATTATTGATTTACGCCGTCAATTACCATGGCATAAACGCTATGCTTCTACAACAAGCACGGCCATGATGTGGGCGGTTTGGTTGTTGCTGTGGCGTCCATTTGTACTGATCTGGGTATTGGCTGAACTCCAAAAAACACATTTAGTTCACCGTTTGTTTAGTGCCTTTGGTTTGGGCATTGAACATGGCATTACTGCGTTAATTGCTTGTGCAATTTGCTTATTGTTGTGGAGTCATGTGCTGCCTGAGCATCGTGTTGGCGGTAATGCGCTTAAAGCAAAACAGACAGATGATTATGCGCGCTATTTTGATTTACCTGAACATGAAATTGAGCAGGGACGTAGTCAGAAAATTACAGTCGTTCACCATGATGAATTAGGTAAAATCGTTAGAGTTGAATAAAGAAGATTAATGAAAATTAATGAAAAAAGCCCGCATCATGTGGGCTTTTTTTACGCTAATTTCAGTATATCCATAAGTTTTAAACTGTAGAGTGCAGTGCTTGTGCGGGTATTATTTACCTTTGAAAACAGGCGGTCTTTTTTGCAACATGGCAAACACACCTTCTTGAACATCTTCTGTGGTGAGTAAAGGCTGAAGATGACCCTGTAATTGGCTAAAAGCAGTTTCATAACCTTCATTAATGGCTTCGCGAGCAGAGGCGAGAGTCGCTTTTACAGCAAGAGGAGCAGCTTGCGAAACATATTCAGCAAGTTCTATTGCACGGTTGAGCTGAGAGCCTTCTGGGCATATTTCGGTAATCAGGTTCATGTCAAATGCTGCTTTTGCATCGAAAGAGTCACCAGTGAGTAAATAACGCATGGCTTTGGCCCAGCCTGCGGCTTGAGTAAAACGTGCAGTAGCTCCGCCAAAAGGTAAGATGCCACGTTGAACTTCCATTTGAGCAAATTGTGTATTTTCACTCGCAATCGTAATATCTGCGTTAAGAAATAGTTCTATACCAGCGGTATAACAATAACCTTGTACCACTACTATCAAAGGTTTACTGAGCTTTTGGCCGATTGTGCCCCAAGGGTTAATCTCATTTTCACTAAAATCAAAAACACCTGTAGCGAGTTTAGGTTGTAACTCAACTAGGTCTAAACCAGCTGTAAAATGATCGCCATGAGCAAAAATAACCGCGCAGCGCAGGGCATCATTATTTTCATATTCAGTGAGTGCTAGTGATAAGTCTTTGATCATGTGACTATCAAAAGCATTACGTTTTGCTGCCCGATCTAGACCAATTAAAAAAATATGCCCGCGAGTTTCACGGCTGACTTTTCCTTCTTGATTTGACATATTGTCATGCTCTTTATTTGTCTTTAATCATGTTTTAAACAATCATTTAAAAACTAGCAAATATAATTTGTTGATGACTCGATCAGTATTTCTTTTGTCTATGTATTGAAGTAAATCAAATTCATGCGAAAGGACCAATCCTAAGATAACTTTAATTTCCATCATTTATTTAAATTAGCAGTTTGCTTAGCTTTATATTTTTCTCATAATACCTCGTCAAATTGATCTCAATAAGCAGCTGTTTTATGTCACCTCTAGAAATCTTTGCGGTCTTGATTAGCCTGATTGGAGTCGGATTAACGGTAATCCGTAATATGTGGTGTTGGCTGTTTAATTTCTTTGCCTTTGTTTTATATGCGTATTTGTTTTACGAATTTAAGCTATATGGCGAAACGATTTTGCAGTTCTTTTTTATGGTGGTAAATTTTTATGGCTTTTACTACTGGCTTAAAGGAAAGCAGCAAGATCACGATATTCGAATTGAACCGATTGCAGTTCAAACCGCTATCATCCAAATGATTATTGCTGCGGTAGGTGGTTTGCTTTTTGGCTTAATTCTTAAAAACTTTACCGATGCAGCAGTTCCTATGCTCGACTCACAACTTGCCGCATTTAGTTTGCTCGCAACGTATTGGACTAGCCGAAAACATATTGCGACTTGGATACTTTGGGTATTTGTCGATATTATTTATGTCGGGATGTTCATCTATAAAGATTTATTTTTAACAGCTGCGTTATATGCAGCATTTGTTATGATGGCCGCTTATGGTTGGTATCAATGGGAAAAAGTTAAAAAGAAACAGCTTTTAGCCTCAAACCAGCTTTAATTTGGAGAGCGATCATGTTGTTGAGCTTAGAGGTTTATAAACAACAACAGTTTGATCAAATGGCTGCAAAAATAATGGCCAAGCCAAAAGAATATTGTGAATTTAATTCTGTATCTGATTTTTATAACGCTGCATGGCTCAACGGTTTTCCACAAGGTAGCCAGATTTCAGCTACTGGTTTAGATGATGGTGCTGAAGAGTTTTATGCAGTTATTCAGTTTAAACAACAGTATTTGAAATTTGATATTAAAGAAAATAATTCGACAATTATCTTTCAGGATATGAATGGGAATGTTTTAAAAAGTAATTTTTGATTTATAAAATAAAATCTAAAAAAAAGCGACTTAACGTCGCTTTTTTTTAATAAATAAATTTGGAAATTTTATTCGCTGTTTCAACAACTAGGTTTGCGATATCTTCTTTAAATGTTCTTTCATCGTAAGTGGTAATTGGACAACTTACAGAGATAACAGCGACCATTTTACCATTTGACTGTTTAAAAATAGGCGCCGCGCAGGCTGCCATATCGTGATTGTAATGACCCCAGCTCACCATGGTTTTTTGAGTTTTTACGTATGAAAGCCTTTGCAATAACGCTTTTAAATTGGTTGGCGTCAGTTCAGAGAAACTGTCCCAATCGCTAAAATTGCGGTAACGCTGACGTACTTCAGTTTCAGGTAAATCAGATAAAAGCATTTGACCAATCACGGTTGCATGGGCAGGCCAGCGAGTTCCTAAACTAATGTTGCTCGTGAAGGTTCCCATCGACTGGATATTATTTACAAAGACAATATGAGTGCCTTCTAAAATAGAAAGATGTACCGCGAGTTTGGTCTGGTCACGTAGTTCTTTCATTAAAGGTGTCGATAAATCAAGTAATGAAAGTTTAGATAAACTGTTAAAACCAAGTTCCATGACTTTGGAATCGAGAGCATAAGTTTTTTGAGATGCTTTTCTTAAATAACCGCAAGATTCGAGTGTATAAATCAAACGAAATGCACTAGAACGGTTCACTTCTAAAATTTCAGCAATTTCTGTAATGGTCATTTCTTGCGCTTGTTGATTAAATGCTTGCAAGATAGCTAAACCCCGTACAAGTCCGGGAACTAAATATCGGTCATCATTTTTTGTTGTTTCCGATTCGTGCGAATCTTCTTCAATTGCTATGCTCATTCGTGTCATTTTCCTATAAATAAAACATGATTCAATTTGGGGCATGCTGCTTTATTTTATAACTATTGTAATTGTTAAAAATGCATAAAACAATTTTTATATTTAAAACTTTGTTTCCTTCTTGAAACGTAACAAAATATTTAAAAATTAGTAAACTAATGAATTTTATAATTATTTTTACTTTGACAAAAAATGATCAAGGGGATTATGCTTAGCTTGTGTTTTGAAAATCAAATTATGTTTTGTATATAAAACAAAATGAGGACGCAAGGTATGAGTTGGATCTCAGTTTGTCAGCAGGGTGACGTTAGCGAAGATGAGCCGAAAGCCATCGAAATTGAAGGGAAAAAAATAGGCGTATTTTTCGTCGATGAAAATTACTTTGCTATCGAAAATGTTTGCCCTCATGCGTATGCCTTATTAACCGAAGGATTTATCGAAGATCAGACTGTTGAATGTCCATTGCACGAAGCAATTTTTGACATTCAAACAGGTGAGCTAAAAAGTGGGCCAGGGTGTAGAAACCTATGTACGTACCCAGTTCGTGTTGAAGGACAGGATATTCAAATTCAACTCTAGTCCTCACATGTACAAGGAAGCAGAACAATGAAGACATTTAATGAAAAGTTGGCAAGCTGGATTCATGCAACGCCGGCAACCGAAGCAGGTATCAACAATATTCAAATTCCAGGTCAATCTGAATTGTTGGTTTGGCAGACACGTTATAAAGAGCCAACTCTCTATGAACAGGATTTTGTAAAAAACTTGATTCAGGCATTTTCTGCGGGCGCAACAGAGTTAGATGACGTTGTTTCTGCACTTAATCAACAGGGTTTCCGCTGTGAATCTGGTGATGAATGGACTTCTGCAAGCTTTACAGAAGAAATGCAACGTTTAGGTTATTGATTCAGGGAAGAATAAAATGAACGCAATCGTATCAACTTCACAAAGCGCTGAAGAATATTTAGAACTTGGTTTACGTGACCAATGGCATCCGGTTTTGGCAAGTTGGGAAGTCGCTGCTAATCCAGTCGGTATTACCCGTTTAGGCGAAAATATCGTGGTTTGGCGTGATGCCGAAGGTCAGGTTCATGCACTTGAAGATCGCTGTCCACACCGCGGTGCTCGTCTTTCCCTAGGTTGGAACTTGGGTGACCGAGTTGCTTGCTGGTATCACGGTGTTGAAGTTCGTGCTGATGGTGTAGTTGCTGATGTGCCAGCGGTTCATGAATGTCCAATGACCGGCACTAAATGTTTAAAGAACTATCCTGTCATTGAGCAACATGGCGCAATCTTTATCTGGTTTGGTATTGATGCAAATGAACAACCAGCACCGCTTGAGTTCCCAGAGCAACTTGCAAGTGAAGAGTGGAGTGCGTTCCTTTGCCAAGCAGACTGGAAAGTAAACCATCAATACGCGATTGATAATGTGATGGACCCAATGCACGGGACCTATTTACATGCGACATCGCACTCGATGGCAGATGGTGAACGTACTGCAGAGATGAAGCACCGCACGACCGATAATGGCTTTGTTTTTGAAAAAGAAGGTCAAACAGGTGTGAACTTTGACTGGGTTGAATATGGTTCAACAGGTGCAAGCTGGTTACGTCTTTCAATTCCATACCGTAAACAATTTGGCCCAGGTGGTGAATTCTGGATTGTGGGTTATGCAACGCCAATTGATGCCAACAATACTCGCGTATTTTTCTGGCACTGCCGTAAGGTGAGTGGTTGGCAACGTAATGTATGGCGTTTCTTATATCGCAATCACTTAGAACAATTGCATTGGGATGTATTGGAACAAGACCGAATTATTTTAGAAAATCTTGCGCCAAATGCGCGTGAAAAAGAGTTTCTCTATCAACACGATGTTGGTCTTGCACGTTTACGCCGTTTAATGAAAAAAGAAGCTGAGAAGCAATTAAAGAAAATTGCTGCACTAAATGCATCAAACCGTATCGAGATGCAGGAAGAAGCTCATGGCTAATGTAGCGTTGTTGCAAGGCAAAAAAGTTTTAGTGACTGGTGCTGCGCGTGGTTTAGGTAGAGATTTCGCTCAAGCGATTGCCGAGGCAGGTGCTGAAGTTGTGATGGCAGATATTTTGTCTGACTTGGTGCAACAAGAAGCACAGGCGTTACAGCAACAAGGGCTAAACGTTCATGCTGTCACCGTTGACCTTGCCAATGCAGACTCTATTGAAAATGCGGTTGCAAAAAGTGTGGAAGTATTACAAGGACTAGATGGCCTTGTGAACTGTGCGGCACTGGCAACCAATGTCGGTGGAAAAAATATGATTGATTATGATCCTGAACTTTGGGATCGGGTCATGAATATTAATGTGAAAGGCACATGGCTCATCAGTAAGACATGCGTTCCCCATTTAAAGCAATCGGCTGCAGGCAAGATCATTAATGTTGCTTCCGATACAGCACTTTGGGGCGCACCGAACCTGATGGCTTATGTTGCTAGTAAAGGTGCAATTGTTGCCATGACGCGTTCAATGGCAAGAGAGTTGGGACAATCTAATATCTGTGTCAACACATTGTCACCGGGCCTTACTCTGGTTGAAGCAACCGAGTATGTGCCTCAAGAACGTCACGATTTATATGTCAACGGAAGAGCGATTCAACGTCAGCAACTTCCACAAGATTTAAATGGAACAGCATTGTATCTACTGTCGGATTTGTCCTCTTTTGTGACAGGTCAAAATATTCCGGTCAATGGCGGTTTTGTCTTTAACTAAGGAGTAGTCAAATGATTACAGGGATCGAGATTTTAAAGTTTGGAGTTGAAGATAGAGCCGCTTCAAACAAGTTTTTGGCAGATTTTGGTTTAAGCAAAAGTACTTCGGATATTGAAGGCACTGATCTTTACCAAACCCAAAATGGTAGCAAGATTTATCTATTTAATTGTGATGATGAGCGTTTGCCGACTGCTATTGAACAAGGTTCAACTTTACGTGAAGTGACTTGGGGCGTTGATAGTGCTCAAGACCTTGATGACTTGGCAGCTCGTTTGGCCGATGTAGAAGGTTTTAAACGTACTGAAAATACAGTTGAGTGTATTGACCCAAATGGCATGACCATTCGTTTTGAACAAAGTTTTGTTAAAGAAGTACCTGAACTTAAAACGGAAGGTATTAACCAATACGGCAACATTCAACGTGTGAATGCAGCAAGTCCTGTCTATGAAAAAGGTCAACCTGTTGCGATTGGACATGTGGTGTTCTTCACACCGGATTTGGCAACAACTGAAAACTTCTATATTGAAAAAGTAGGTTTCCATTTATCTGATGCTTACAAAAATCGCGGTGCATTCTTACGTTGCCGCGGTGAAGGTTATCACCATGATTTATTCTTGCTCAGTGTTCCAAATAAACCTGCTGGCTTAAATCACGTTGCGTTTGTAGTACGTGATATCCATGAGGTGATTGGGGGCGGTTTAAATATGAATCGTTCGGAGTGGTCAACCTTTATTGGACCAGGACGTCATCCAATTTCTTCTGCTTATTTCTGGTACGTCAACTCACCATTAGGTGGTGCATTTGAATACTACACCAACGATGATTATTTGACAGAAGAATGGCAACCACGTGTAGAAGAACATCGTCTAGAGCTTTTCACTGAATGGGCGATTGAGGGTGGTCTTGATGACACAACCCGCCGTCAGGTGAAGCCTGTTTAACAGGTATTGCTTTACAAGGAAGATGGCTATGGAAAAGATCGTAATTGTAGGTGCCGGACAGGCAGCGGGTTGGGCAGTAAGTACCTTGCGTCAAAATGGGTATGTGGGTGAAATTCACGTGGTTTCAAATGAAGATCAAGTGTTTTATGAACGTCCGCCATTGTCTAAGCAAGTACTTTCAAAAGAAGCAACGTATGAAAGTTTGAATCTGTTCTCTCCTGAACAGGTTCAAGAGTTCAACGTTCAATGGCATAAACCGGAAATTGCGACAAAAGTCGATCGTGAGCAAAAACAGGTTCATTTAGAAAGTGGTCAGGTTTTGCCGTATGACAAATTGCTGATTGCAACTGGAAGCCGTGCGCGTGTACCCGTCAATACATGGCAGTTCATTCCAAATGTTGTGACTTTACGCAATGTGCATGACTGTGAACGTTTGGCTGAAATTTTAAAGAATGCAAAAAATGTCGCTGTGATTGGCGGTGGCTGGATTGGTTTAGAAATTGCTGCAACTGCACGTAAGCAAGGTAAAGATGTTCATATATTTGAATATGGCGATCGTTTATGTGCAAGAAGCGTGAGTCCGGAAGTTTCTGCATTTTTAAAAAATATGCATGAAACTCAAGGTACAAAAATTCATTTAGACAGCAAGAGTCTTCATTTAGTTGAAGCGCCAAATCAAAAAGTTGAAGTGGTGAATCACCCACAAAATAGCCAGTTATTTGACTGTGTCGTAGTAGGTGCAGGCGCTGAGATTGCCAAAGAGTTAGGTGTACATGCTGGTCTCGATGTGAAAGATGGCATTGTAGTGAATTGTTTTGGGCAAACTTCAGATCAAAACATTTATGCCGCAGGTGATGTTGCGATTCATCCGGGCTTGGGTTATTGCATTCAGTCATGGGCAAATGCACAAAATCAGGCGATTGCAGCTGCGAAGTCAATGCTCGGCATTGAAACCGAATATAGCGATATTCCATGGCTTTGGTCAGATCAATATCACTTTAATATCCAGATTTTAGGTACGTATCAACCTGAAAAAACTAAGGAAGTAGTCATTCGCCAAGGTGGGGAAGATCAGGTGAGCTATTTATATCTGGACCATGAAAATCGTTTGCTCAATATGATTGCCATTAATGATTCTAAACTGATCAAACTGGCAAAACGTTGGATGCAAGCCAACACCGTTTTAGATCCAAAACTATTAGCAGATGCTGAATTTAATGTCATGAAGTTAAAACCGTAAACATTAAATCTGGTTCTCATTACCAAATCGAAGGAATGACACATGAGTAATGAAGAAAAAAGTGGATTGAAGCATTGGGTACCTGCTTTTGTCCTTATGGTGTGTGTGGTACTGGCGTTTTTCGACAAGATTAGTATTGCGGTTTTATTTTCAGATCCTCATTTTCAAAGTGCAATGGGAATTGCTGAAGATAAGGCCAAGCTCGGATGGCTCATGACAAGTTTCTTACTTGCTTATGGTTTTTCATCAGTCTTTCTAAGCTTTTTGGGTGACATCTTTAACCCAAAGAAAATGCTGTTCTGGAGCGTAACGTCGTGGGGCGTACTCATGTTCTGTATGGGGTTCACCACCAGTTATTCAGGCATGTTGGTTTTACGTGTACTGCTTGGTTTAGCAGAAGGCCCGTTATTTGCCTTGGCATACACCATTGTTAAGCAGACTTATACGGACCGTCAGCAGGCACGTGCTTCTACCATGTTCTTACTTGGAACACCGATTGGTGCATTCCTTGGGTTCCCGATCACTGCAAATGTTTTAGCTCACCACGACTGGCATACCACTTTTTTTGTGATGGCTGCGCTAACCCTGATTGCGATTTTTAGCATTGTTTTTGGTCTGCGTAACTTGCAGCTCAAGAAAACTGTCGAAATTGAGGGCGAGAGTAAACGCACTAATTTCAAAGGTCACATTGCCAATACTAAATTGCTGCTCAGCAACAGCGCATTCTGGTTGGTTTGTCTCTTTAACATTGCGTTGATGACGTATTTGTGGGGCTTAAACAGCTGGGTTCCTTCTTACCTAATGCAAGACAAAGGATTCAATCTCAAAGAGTTTGGGATGTATTCAAGCTTTCCATTCATTGCCATGTTAATTGGCGAAATTATCGGTGCGTTTTTATCTGACAAGTTAGGCCGCCGCGCAATTCAAGTATTTAGCGGTTTATTACTCGCGGGCATCTTCATGTATGTGATGGTCATTATGACTGAGCCATTATTGATTATTGCTGCCATGTCTTTAAGTGCTATGGCATGGGGTTTTGGAGTAGCAGCTGTATTTGCTCTGCTTGCAAGAGTCACGACCTCAAATGTAGGGGCGACTGCGGGTGGAATATTTAACGGTTTAGGTAATTTTGCAAGTGCAATTGCGCCTGTTCTTATCGGTTACATCGTGATGCAAACACACAGTTTTAATTTAGGAATTACCTTCTTGGCTGCTGTCGCTGTCATTGGGTCGTTGTTCTTGGTTCCTCTTTTAAAACGTTATTAATTCACTGTATAGGAGTTTAAAAAATGACTACACAACAATTCGAATCGTGGGCACAACCAGAGGGTGCTTCTTTAGAAGATTGGTTAAACACACGTATTGCTCGCTTTGAGACACGTAAATACGATTTCGATGCTTTGAAGTTCCAAGCAGATTACGACCCGAAATATCGCCGTGCACAAATGCGTTACATGGGTACGGGTGCAACAGGTGTTGCAAATGACGGTAACACCGTTCCAGCAGAAAACTTCACGTTTTCAACCATGGTTCTACCACCACAGTGTGAAGGTCCTTTGCACATTCACCACGATGTTGAAGAAGTTTTCTTTATGCTTCGCGGCGAAATTGATTTGTTCATTGAGCACAACGGCGAAAAATTTGAAACCCGTTTAAAAGAGCGTGATCTGATTTCAATTCCACCGGGAATTTACCGTGGTCTGTTTAACCCAGGTCAAGAAGATGCCTTGATGTGTGTGATGTTAGGAACAGGTAAACCAACCATTCCGAACTATCCACCAGAGCATCCATTGTCTCAAATCAAACGTTAATTGTTTGATGAAGTGAATGAAGGAAAGAATTGAAAATGATGACACTCATTGAAAAGTTAGCAGAATTTCCGGTGAAAACCGTTACTGTTCAAGGCCAACAGCAAGCCTATCGGGAAGCCGGTCAGGGTGAGTACCTTGTGCTGTTG
Organism: Acinetobacter sp. 1294243; assembly: GCF_000588015.1. Lineage (NCBI taxonomy): Bacteria > Pseudomonadati > Pseudomonadota > Gammaproteobacteria > Moraxellales > Moraxellaceae > Acinetobacter > Acinetobacter sp. 1294243. The sequence goes on along the minus strand of NZ_JFXG01000006.1, from coordinate 113,689 downwards.
CATGGCATTAGTTCAGGTTCTGCTTCATGGGTAAACCAACTTGAAGTGCTGTCTCATCATTTTCATGTCATTGCCTGGGACGCACCGGGCTATGGCAAATCAGATGAACTTTTAACTGATCAGCCCAATGCTACTGACTACGCAAAGCGTTTGGCAGCATTGTTAGATGTTTTAAAAATTGAAAAAGCAATTGTGGTCGGACACTCATTAGGTGCCTTACAGGCCAGTGCATTTGCTGCACTTTACCCAGAGCGAGTGGAACATTTAGTTGTTGCTAACTTGGCACAAGGCTATCAACGCCACGATGAACAAACACAAATTCAGGTTTTTGAAAAAAGACCAAAAATGTTGAAAGAACTCGGTGCTAAAGGAATGGCTGAAAGCCGTGGACCTCATTTGATTTATAAACAAGAGCCACAAGCCTTAGCTTTAGTTTCAGAGGTGATGCAGCAGTTGACTCTAAAAGGTTTCACCCATGCATCGTACTTACTGGCATATGACGAAATACGTAATTACTTAACCCATTTAAAAGTCCCATGCACAGTCATTGCAGGGCAGCAAGATCAAATCACTCCTGCGTTAGGTATACAAGAGCTTGCTCAGGAATTGCAGTTGGAACAGCGCTTCGTCATAGAAGATGCAGGACATTTAAGTTATGTCGACCAACCGCAAGCATTTAACCAAATTATGTTGACGATTCAGGAACAATCGTAAGAGAGATTAAGGATTATGAGCTTCCAAGTTGAAGGAAAAGTTGCAGTTGTTACCGGTGGCTCATCTGGGATTGGGCTGGCTGCTGTTGAAATACTGGTTGCAGAGGGTGCAAAAGTTGCTTGGTGTGGTCGCGATGAAGAACGTTTAAATGCTTCAAAGCACTATATTTTAGAAAAATATCCGCATGCCAATATTTTTACTAAAGCATGCAATGTATTGAAAAAAGAAGAAGTTCAGCAATTTGCCAAAGACGTCAAACTCAATTTGGGCAATGTGGACATGCTCATTAACAATGCTGGGCAAGGTCGTGTTTCAAATTTTGAAAACACACAAGATGAAGACTGGATGAAAGAAATTGAGCTGAAATATTTCAGTGTTTTACATCCGGTACGGGCTTTTCTCGACGACTTAAAACAATCGGCAAATGCCTCTATTACCAATGTGAACTCGTTACTGGCATTGCAACCTGAACCGCACATGATTGCAACTTCATCTGCACGTGCTGCGCTGTTGAATTTAACCCATTCGTTGGCACATGAGTTTACTCAATATGGCGTTCGCGTGAACTCGATTTTACTCGGAATGGTCGAATCTGCACAGTGGAAACGCCGTTATGAAACCCGTTCAGATTTAAATCTGTCATGGGAAGAATGGACCGGCAATATCGCAAAAAACCGCGGTATTCCAATGCAGCGTTTAGGCCGTCCAGAAGAGCCTGCACGTGCTTTAGTTTTCTTGGCATCACCATTGGCATCTTACACCACAGGTTCGGCAATAGATGTCTCGGGTGGTTTTAACAAACATTTATAAATATCAGGTGCTGTCATGAAAAAGTTGATGATGATTGGTTTCGGCGCAATGGCAGCAGAAGTGTATGCCCATTTGCCCCAAGATCTGCAACTCAAATGGATTGTTGTGCCATCTCGCAGTATTGAAAAAGTGCAATCACAAGTTTCTTCAGAGATTCAGGTGATTTCAGATATTGAGCAATGTGATGGTACGCCAGACTATGTCATTGAAGTGGCAGGGCAAGCAGCAGGGAAAGAGCATGCTCAAAAAGTTTTGGCGAAAGGCTGGACTATAGGTCTGATCTCGGTGGGTACTTTGGCTGATAGTGAGTTTCTGATTCAGCTTAAACAAACTGCCGAAAAAAATGATGCACATCTGCATTTACTTGCAGGGGCAATTGCAGGCATTGATGGTATTTCTGCGGCCAAAGAAGGTGGTTTGCAAAAAGTCACTTACAAAGGCTGCAAAAGTCCAAAAAGCTGGAAGGGCAGTTATGCAGAGCAATTGGTCGATCTAGACCATGTTGTTGAAGCTACAGTCTTTTTTACAGGAACTGCCCGTGAAGCTGCGACCAAATTTCCAGCGAATGCCAACGTTGCAGCAACCATTGCACTTGCAGGGCTTGGAATGGATGAAACCATGGTTGAGTTAACTGTTGATCCAACCATCAACAAAAACAAACACACCATTGTGGCAGAAGGTGGTTTTGGGCAAATGACCATTGAACTGGTTGGCGTGCCGTTACCAAGTAACCCAAAAACATCAACTTTGGCTGCGCTTAGCGTGATTCGTGCTTGTCGCAACAGTGTAGAAGCAATACAGATTTAAGAAGGATTTGATCATGGCAAAGGAAATTTATATTGCAGGTGAATGGCGATTAGGCCGTGGTGCAGTCATTCAAAGCCTGTTTCCGGCAGATCAGTCGGTAAACGCTGAGCTTTCAACAGCAACGCTTGAAGATGTAAATGAAGCAATTGAAAAAGCGGATCAGGCTTGGCGTCAACCGAGCTGGAGAAACAGTTTGCCGCATGAGCGCGCACGTATTCTCTACAAAGTTGCAGACATTATTGAAGCGCGTGTAGATGAGTTAGCAAAATTACAAACACGTGATAATGGTAAGCCTTTAACCGAAACTCGTGGCTTGGTGATGAGCGCGGCGGCAACTGCACGTTATGTTGCTGCGGCATGTGAAACATTGAACGATGAGCTCACCACTCAACGTGCTCCAGACTTTATGACCATGAGCGTGCATGAACCTGTGGGCGTTGTAGCAGCCATTACCCCTTGGAACTCTCCAATTGCAAGTGAAGTTCAAAAGCTTGCTCCAGCTTTGGCAGCAGGAAATGCCGTGGTGTTAAAACCAGCTGAAGCGACTTCACTGATTGCTTTAGAGCTTGCCAAAATTTTTGAAGAAGCAGGTTTACCAAAAGGCTTACTCAGCGTGCTAGTTGGGCGCGGTTCTGTGATTGGTGATGCAATTGCTCAGCACCCATTGGTTCGTAAAATTTCTTTTACAGGTGGAACAACCACGGGGCGTCATTTGGCACACATTGCCGCTGACAAACTGATTACTACTTCGCTTGAGTTAGGTGGTAAGTCACCAACCATCGTTCTGCCGGATGCAGATGTCGAACTGGCAGCTAAAGGTGTGGCGTACGGAATTTTTAGCTCGGCAGGCCAAGCGTGTATCGCAGGTTCTCGCTTGTTTATTCATAGTAGTCTTTACGATCAGTTTTTAACGCGTTTGGTTGAAATTACCAAAGGCTTACGTGTGGGCCATCCAGAACAAGCTGGTGTGCATTTAGGTCCACTGGTCAATGACAAACATTTGCAGTCAGTTGACCGTTATGTGCAGCTTGCTAAAAGCGAAGGTGGTCAGGTTCTAATTGGTGGTGAAGCGCTTACGGCTGGGGACTATGCCAAAGGAAGCTATTACTTACCCACCATTATCACGGGCTTAAATAACAGTGCTCAAACCTGTCAGGAAGAAATTTTTGGCCCTGTTTTAGTCGTTATGAAATATGACAACGAGCAAGATTTAATTGCCCAAGCCAATGACAGTTGTTTTGGCCTTGCTGCAGGTATCTGGACTGAAAGCTATCGCAAAGCTTGGCGTATTGCACGTGCCTTAGAAGTGGGAACGGTATGGATTAATACCTACAAAAAATTCTCGATTAGTGCGCCGTTTGGTGGCTTTAAAGACAGTGGAATCGGACGCGAAAAAGGCCGTTTGGGCATTTTATCGTACATGCAACAAAAGAGTATTTATATGGGGCTGAATGAACAGCCTAACCCTTGGTGCGATTAATAAATTCAAGGACTGAAAACAAATTTTGAGGAATAGACATGACTGAACGTGTAAATGTAGGCGAAGCAATCGCAAGAGTTTTAGAAGCGCACCAAGTTGATAGTATTTATGGTGTTATTTCCATCCACAATTTACCTATTGCCGATGCGGTAGGGCGCCGTGAAAAAATGCGCTTTGTCGCAGCCCGTGGTGAAGCGGGTGCGGTCACCATGGCAGATGCACACTCACGCTTTAAAGGCCTAGGGGTAGCGTTAACAAGTACGGGTGCTGGTGCAGGTAATGCAGTGGGTTCACTGATTGAAGCAATGAATGCGGGTAGCCCTGTATTGCATTTAACAGGTCAAGTTGAGCGTGAATATCTCGACCGTGATGCAAGTTTCATCCATGAAACTAAAGACCAACTTACATTCTTGCGCGCATCAAGCAAAGCGGCGTTCCGTATTACCAGCCCAGACAATGCTGTTGGTGTGATTCGTGAAGCCATCCGTGTAGCAACCACAGTTCCAATGGGTCCGGTTAGTGTTGAGCTGCCGATTGATGTGCAGGCGGCAGAAATTGATTTGCCACTTAACTTAGGGCCAGTCAAAGCACTTGAGTTACCACAGGCAGAGCAAGCAGAAATTGATCTTCTTGTAAGCGAAATCAAAAAAGCAAAACGTCCGATTTTCTGGATTGGCGGTGGAACTTTAAATAGCGTTGCCGAAGTTAAAGCAATTGCAGATTTAGGTATTCCGGTTGTTTCATCTACACATGGCCGTGGGGTGTTGGCAGATGATCATCCACGTAGTTTGGGTGCTTTCCATAACTCAGCAGGTGTTGAGCAGTTATTAAAAGATGCTGACTTAATGGTTGTGGTGGGTTCTCGTTTACGTAGTAATGAAACTAAAACTTATTCGGTTGAATTCCCTGAAAACATTATTCAGGTGGATGCCAACCCAGTGGCTCAGCAACGTAATTACAAAATCCGCAACTTCATTTGTGGCGATGCCAAAGATGTCTTAACACGTGTGTTAGAGCAGCTTCAAGGAACTTCAAAAGTTGATGCCGATTACGATGCTGCTGTAGTGGCTGCTAAACAGGCTGCAATTGATGCACTGCGTAAACAAATCGATCAGTACGCATTAATTTGTGATCACTTGCGCGCAGCTTTACCTCAAGACGGCATTTTTGTACGTGACATCACCATGTCGGGTAGTACATGGGGCAGTCGTTTATTCCCTGTACAAGCACCAAACCAAAACATCCACTCACTCGCGGGTGCAATTGGTTTAGGCCTTGCAACAGCAATCGGTGCTTCAGTTGCTAACCCTGATAAAAAAGTAATTGGTTTAGTCGGCGATGGCGGCTTAATGTTGGGTATTGGTGAAATTGCAACTATGGTGCAAGAAAACACCAACATGGTCTTAATGATTATGAATGATGGTGGTTATGGCGTAATGCGTGGCATTCAAAATAACTACTTTGGTGGTCGTCAGTATTTCAATGAATTGCATACACCTGATTACAAACTTCTTGGCGAATCAATGGGTGTGAAGAGCTGGAAAGTGGGTAGTGCAGATGAGTTTAAAACGGTTATTCAAGAGGCTGTCGCTTTTGAAGGACCAACTGTGATCGAGCTCGATATGAATTCGATTGGACCATTAAACTTCGCGGGTCCACCGCAAAAGAAACTGTATTAACCAGTTTGGATGGTTTAGTACATATGCGATGGGAGCTGCTAAGCCATCCTTTTTTTAGATAAATTTTTTTATCTAAAAAACAATAAAAACGAAGTTTTACAGGTAAAACAAATAAAGTTCCAGCAGGACGCTGGAACTCAATCAAGGATGTAGAGATGAAAAAGACTTCATTGATCATGGCATTCATTGCACCGCTTACGCTGGGGGTAAGCGTCAATGCATTTGCAAAAGATTCATTGCTTGAATGGAAAAGTGATGACGGCACCGACTCATTAAAGTTAGGTGGGGTGGTTCGGTTAAATCAACGTTATGAAGATTGGGAAGGGCCAAACCGTGGTTTTGGAAAACTTCATTTTGATATTTTCAGGGTAGACCTCAAAGGTAAATTTGATGATGCCTACATCAATGCCAGTTATATGTTTCAAGACCAACAGAAAACGTCCATTGAAAAAGCATATGTTGGCTATAACTTAGATGCCAATAACAGCATTGAAGCAGGTCTAGTTTATAAACCTTTTACGATTTATCCTTATCCGCAAAATGGTTGGACCTACCACATCCCATTCTTTTTAGGTTATGGCAACAATATTGCGCCAGGGATTAACTGGAATTATCACGACAAAGATTGGGATGTAAAACTCGGTTATTACCCGCAGATGTTAGAGACGAACCTGCGCTACTCACCAGAAAGTGCAACTTATGATGACTTGGCAGGAAATGCATTTCCATCTCAAAAAGCCTATCAAAATGAAAAGCGCAATCAGGTGAATACCCGCATTGTTCGCAAGTTAGAAACTGATTTCGGTAAGCAAGAGTTTGGCGTGTCGGGGGCAATTGCCCAGCTTCATAATGATATTACCGATAAAGACGGTAAATATTATGCAGTCGGTTTGCATACTGAAAATAACTATAAGCGCTTTAACTTACAAAGTTCGCTCATCCACTATCAATACGATGCTAAAAATCCAGATGGTGTAAATAGTGATATGACTTTGATGGGGGCAAATGGTCTTACGCCAGCTTATTTCATTGCTTCGGAAGGGACGATTGCCAGTTTAAACCTTGCCTATACGTTGCCTGTGACCAATATGGGCAAGCTAAAAGCCATTAAGTTTTATAATGACTATAGTTATCTCGATAAAAAACGTGATGATTGGTCAGATTCGCAAATGAATACCACAGGAATGATGTTTATTGCTTCACCATTTATGGTTTGGGCAGATTATACGTGGGGTAAAAACTCCAACATTATTGGTGGCTCGACCAACTCAACGGGTTATACCTCTGCTACGTCGCCAAACAGTGATAAATGGCTATACCGTATTAATTTTAATATTGGCTTTACTTTCTAAAGTAAGCAGCAATAAAAAACCACGCAATCGGCGTGGTTTTTTATTTAATAAGTTAAAGCGTTTAATACCTGTTTTTTTCAAACTTATTCCAAAACACAAAGGCAGTCACAAAGGCCAAAATGGTTAGCGCGAAAATATAATACATCGCACCAATATCACTATATTGACTGAGCCAATGCACTAAAGGCAGGGTCATACCGCCAACAATTGCATATGACAAATTATAAGAAAATGAAATGCCCGAGAAACGCACAGGCGCGGGGAACATTTTAACCATACTGCTCGACACCATGCCGACAGTACCAGAGCATAGGCCCAACAGCATATATAAACCAAAAATAGTTGAATGTGCGGCATGCCCCAAACTGTTATAAAAAACTGCTGCTGTGAGTGCTACGGCAAGCGCACCGAACATCATGACTTTGCCACAGCCAAAACGGTCAGCAAAATAGCCTGCCAAAATACAGCCAAGCATTTGCATAACAATCGCAGCACTTTGCATTTCAAAAGTCTGTGCGCGCTCAAAGCCAAACGTACCAGTTAATAAATTTGGCATGGCTAAAATCACCACCACCACACATCCCGTTAAAAACCATGTAAATAACATGCCAATTGCAACGGCTGTTTTATGCGTTTTTAAGACTTGTTTTACAGGCATTTCTTTAGAAATTTCTTTACGAGCCTGCATGGCTTTAAACACAGGCGTTTCTTTTAAATAAGTTCGTAAATAAAGTGCAACCAGACCAAAAATACCACCTGCAATGAAAGGAATACGCCATGCCCAGTCATGGATTTGTCCTTCACTAAAATTCAGTGAAATCCATAAAGACATGAGCGCGCCTAGTAAAATTCCTAAAGACAGCCCAGCGGTGAGTAACCCATTTGCCAGTCCGATTTTTCTTTCAGGTACATGTTCAGACACAAAGGTCCATGCGGCTGGAATTTCCCCCCCAATTGCAATCCCTTGTACTACACGCATGAGTAATAAAAGTAGCGGTGCCAAATACCCAATATTTTCAAAAGTTGGCAAAATCCCGATAAACAAGGTAGGCAGTGCCATCAGCAAAATAGAAAGCGAAAATAGTTTTTTACGCCCAACCAAATCACCAAAATGGGCCATAACAACCCCACCCAAAGGCCTAAAAAAATAACCTGCTGCAAAAATGCCGTAAGTATTGAGCATGGCCCAAAACGGACTAAGTGTGCTGGGGAAAAAGAGGTCGGAAATGATTTTGGCGTAAAACACATAAATCACAAAATCATAAAACTCTAAAGCTCCACCCAATGAAGAAAGGGCGAGGGTTCGTTTATCTTCTTTATTAAGATAGTTCGCATCCTGCAAAGTTAATTCCTGATCCATTTTTTACTTAATTGTTGTAATTGAAGTTTGGATATTAATGGAAAAGTGAAGTAAAAGTAAATGGAGGAAATTTGTTCTATATAGCAACGTCGATTGAACTTGCTCAGATCAAAAAGCTTTCAAACAAAAAATGCTTTAGATAAAACAAAAACAGATGTAGGAATGACTTTTCTTTTGGCTTGTTCAGCGACACAATAAAACTTGTTATAGCCAGTTTAATGAGAGAGTCAAAGGATGAGTGTAGTTTTACCTGTCGCGAAGCGTGGCGAAGATATTTTAAAACTAATTGCTGCTCCCGTCTCGGCAAATGAGTTAAACAGTAATTGGCTTTATCAGCTTGCTGACGCTATGCATGCAACAATGCTTGAGCGTAATGGAGTAGGGATTGCTGCACCGCAAGTTTACATCTCTAAACGCGTCATTATTGTGGCATCTCGACCAAATCCACGCTATCCCGATGCACCTGAAATGGAAGCGGTAGTCATGGTGAATCCTGAGATATTAGAGTTCTCAAACGAAGTTTGTTTAGGTGAAGAAGGCTGCTTAAGCGTGCCAGACGAACGTGGACAAGTTGAACGCGCAGAAATGGTGAAGGTTAAATATTCAACACTTCAGGGCGAGACGGTGGAAACGATTTTTCATGGTTTTCCTGCTCGTATCGTTCAACATGAGGTCGATCATTTAAATGGGATATTGTTTGTAGAAAGAATAAGCTAATCTTTAGTTTAAAGTTTTGAAAAACCTATAATGAGCTTGAAAAGGATAAGTCATCGGAATTACAATACTTATAGCGTGATATTTAAATCATTACAAAAGATATAATTTTAATATTATCAGCAGGTTGTGCTGAAATTTTGCGCGATGTTGTAAATCTCCTCATTTAAGGTTACTGACCATGCAAACCCCTCTCCCAGATTATTTGGCAAATGTTATAGAAGCCTGTGACATCGATAACAGCGGTCATCTCGCCGATTATATTCCTGAGTTGGCAAATGCAAACCCAAATCGATTAGCTTTAGCAATGTCTACGGTAGATGGTGAAATTTATTCGGTCGGCGATGATGATGTTGAATTCACCATACAATCGATTTCTAAACCATTCGTATATGCTTATGTTTTACAACAGCTTGGCATTGATGCGGTACTTGCGAAAGTAGGAGTAGAGCCTTCAGGGGAAGCGTTCAATGAAATTTCACTGGGTAAAGATGGTCGTCCAAAAAACCCGATGATTAACTCTGGCGCAATTACTGTACATTCCTTGATTCAGGTCAAGCATGGTTTACATAGCGCAGAAATTCTACGCCGTTTTATGAGCGAGCTTGCTGGTCGTGAATTAAGTTTTGATGAGTCTGTTTATGATTCGGAAGTCAAAACAGCCTACCGTAATCTTTCGATCGGTTATATGTTGCGCACGGTGGGGATTTTGGAAACTGACCCTGTCGATATTGTGAATGGTTACATTCGTCAATGTGCGATCATGGTTACAGTTAAAGACTTGGTACGTATGGGCAGTGTACTTGCCAATGGTGGGGTCGATCCTAGAACTGGAAAGCGCCTATTGAATCGATCTGTAGTTAGACAAGTCCTCAGTGTCATGATGAGCTGTGGTATGTACGATGCAGCGGGTGACTGGCTTTCAACTGTAGGTATTCCTGCTAAAAGTGGTGTAGCAGGCGGTATCTTGGGTGTGCTACCGGGGCAGGTCAGTATTGCTGCTTTTTCACCTCGACTAGATGAGCATGGTCATAGTGTTCGAGGTATCGATATTTTAGAACGATTATCTCGTGATATGGGATTACATCTCATGGAAGGTACACCTTCTGCCCAGACCATTGTACAAAGTCATTACCGCACAGGAAAAGATGCATCGTTAAGTGTGTATGTGCTTCGGGGCGTATTGAAATTTACCGAGGCTGAAATGTTATTGCGTATTTTACAAGACGAGACAACTGACCAAAGCACAATCGTGATTGATTTAACCCAGATTTCACTTATCCACGATGTGGGTAAACGTATGTTTTTAGAAGGCGTAGATCGTCTGATTGATGACGGCCATACTCTAGTTTTAGTCGACCCTGAACAGCGCTTAGATCATGCCAGAACTGGTAAAGATCGAGAACTGCATGTCTATCATGATTTCGATGATTTGCTCGAAAAGCATGACCTACCTGCAAAAAAAAAGACTTATAGCGACATCGCGGCACTTCTAAACTGCTGAGGTGTTTTTCCTAGATGTCGCTTAAACATTGCACTGAACGCGCTGGGGTTTGTATACCCCAGTGATTCTGAAATTTGAGCAATAGATTCACCATTCGCGATTTTACTCAAGGCAAGTGCAATATGCATTTGCTGTACCCATGCCCGATAAGACAGCCCAGTTTCTTTTTGGAACATACGCATTAAAGTTCTAGAGCTCGTACCAATATCATCAGCCCAATCTGTTAAATCTTTTGAATGGTCAGGAATATGTAATAACTCTTGGCAAATTTTTAAGAGTCTTTTGTCTTTAGGCCACGGAATCTGAATAGACAACAAATTAGCGCGATGGATTTCTTCAAAAATCAAAATTTGTAAAGAACGGGAAAGCTCTTGAGAGGTCGCTGTATTTGGAGTGTCCTCTCGTTCAATTTCATTTAAACGAATCAAAAGCTCATGTAACAGGTTACTGACTCGAATAATAAAGCAATGTTGTCCCATTAAAGCTGCTGCATTTACTTCAACCAATGCCGTATTTAACTTAACGTGACTCAGTGAAATCACGCTGTGCTCTACATGTGCTGGAATCCATAATGCACACATGGGTGGCACAATCCACACATGATTAGGTGTAAACACCTGAATGTTGCCAGTGGACGCATATAAAAACTGCGCACGTGTATGTGTATGGGTAGGAGTGATTTCTCGGTAAGAATGCTCGGAAGATAGTCCAATCACCAGTTCAGATAAATCAGACTGAATAAGAGAATCGGACATAAACTATCCTAAAAATTGTCACTTATACGATGATTATTGGAAGATAACTTTATAAGCGACAATTTACAATAAGCATCTCATTTAAAAATATTGGAGTTTTTCAGGTATGACGTCTTCAATACAATTGAAAGATGGTATTGCCAATACCGTTGCAAATGATCAGCCTCAAGGAATGATTATTAAAATTGTAGGCGCCGTGGCAGTCGCACATTTACTGAATGATTTAATTCAGGCGGTGCTACCAGCCATCTATCCAATGCTAAAAGCAAACTTTTCGCTGAGTTTTGCTCAAGTCGGCCTGATTTCGTTTGTATATCAAATTACAGGTTCACTGCTACAGCCTTGGATTGGACTTTATACCGATAAACATCCAAAACCATATCTACTTCCAGTCGGAATGGTCGTCACATTCTGCGGCATTATCTTGTTAGCATTTTCACCAAGTTTTGCTGTGTTGTTATGTGCATCTGCACTGATTGGGGTAGGGTCTGCAACCTTTCATCCAGAAGCTTCACGTGTGGCACGAATGGCATCGGGTGGGCGCTTTGGTACAGCTCAGTCGACTTTCCAAGTAGGCGGAAACACAGGTACTGCCATTGGTCCATTATTAGCAGCTTTACTCATTGTCCCATTTGGACAGCATGCAGTTGCCGGCTTAGTGATATTTGCACTTTTGGCGATTTGGGTTTTATTTGGGGTAAGCCGTTGGACTGTGAGCCATGCTAAAAATCAGGTAGCTGCACGTGCAACTCAAGCACATACTAAATTGCATGGTCGTAAGCTCATTATTGCTTTGAGCACAATTAGTGTATTGATGTTTGCCAAATTCACCTACATTGCCAGCATTAGTAACTACTTTACTTTTTACTTAATTCAAAAGTTCCATATCAGTATTCAAACAGCTCAATTGCATTTGTTTGCCTTCTTGGCAGCCGTTGCTTTAGGTACATTTGCAGGTGGCCCAATTGGTGACAAAATTGGCCGTAAAGCGGTTATTTGGGTTTCATTTGTTGGTATGGCACCGTTTGCATTAATGATGCCGTTTGCAAACCTATTTTGGACAACAGTTTTCTCAATTATTGCAGGTTTAGTGTTGTCATCGGCTTTTGCTGCAATGGTAGTTTACGCACAAGAAGCTGTTCCGGGCCGTGTGGGTATGATTGCAGGTTTAATGTTTGGTCTGATGTTTGGGGTAAGTGGTATTGCCGCAGCTGGGTTAGGACATTTAGCCGATATTAACGGCATTGAATGGGTATTTGGTTTATGTTCATTGTTGCCATTACTTGGTTTTGCAACTGCATTTTTACCCAACACAAAAGTAAAATAAATGAAAAGACTCTCAGCCATATTTAGCTGAGAGTCTTTTTAATATGAACATAGCCTCATTAGAAAGACTATTTTTGAACACCAAACTTAAATACGGTGACACTGTTATAAGTTTGATTTGGGTTTAAACGTGTAGAAGGGAAAGCTGATTGATTCGGGCTATCTGGAAAATGCTGTGTTTCTAATGCTAGCGCATCTGCTTGTCGATAGAGTACGCCATTTGCACCAGTAACATTTCCGAGTAAATGATTGGCTGTATACATTTGAACGCTTGGTTCAGTGGTTAAAACCTGCATGGTTCGTTTAGATTTTGGGTCAACCACAATAGCTGCAAGATTGAGTTTCCCTTGAGACTTTTGATTAATTACCCAAGTTTGGTCATAGCCATATCCATAGGCCAATTGCTGATTATTCGCTCGAATATCTTTTACGATTGCTTTAGGTGTCCGAAAATCAAAAGGTGTACCTGCAACCGAAGCTATTTCACCTGTGGGTAAAGAGTTTTGATCGGTTACTAATATACGGTCTGCATTGAGTTGTACCACATGATCTAGTACACCATAAGGATTATTGCCAGCGCCTGATAAGTTGAAATAACTGTGGTTGGTGAGATTGACGACTGTCGGTTGATCAGTTTTGGCTTTATATTCGATCTGGAATTCATTTTGATCTGAAAGACTGTAGATCACTTCTACATCTAATTTTCCGGGAAAACCTTGATCACCATTTGGACTGGTTAACTTAAGAGAAGCTTTAACAGTTTCACCTTTAGAAATGAGGGGTTTAACTTGCCAAACACGTTTATCAAAACCGGGATTACCGCTATGTAATGAATTCGGCCCATTATTTTTTTCAAGGTTATACGTTTTTCCATCTAAGTTAAATTTAGCATTACCAATACGGTTCGCATAACGACCAATTAATCCGCCAAAATGAATGCCTTCCTTGGTATCAGTGACTTCATAACCTTTTAGATCATCAAAGCCCAAAACAATATTATTTTGTTTACCTTGTGCATCGGGAGTCAAAATCTGTGTAATTACACCACCGAAGCTAATAAAAGATACCGAGACTCCTTTGTTATTGCTCATGGTGTATAAATCAACTTTTTGACCGTCTTGAGTCGTACCATATGGTTTTACATTTAATGTGGCTGCATTGGTAAGTTGTGCAAAGCTATAAATCGTAATACCTAAAATTACTAATTTTTTCATGTTTATACTCTATTTTTTAATCGTAGGATTGGATGAATATAAGATTGATTTTTCATCTTTTTAAAGAGGTTTTTATTATAGATAGTGTTAATGATGCTTAGTGCCATTAACTCTAAATATTGAACAAACTTGCACAATTTAAGGTTATAAAGAAATTAATCTTATGAGTAAAACTCAACGGTAAGCTATTTTTATGATTCATCCCGACTCGGTTTTAAAATTTTCGCTTGGTCTAAATAGTCTCTCGTTTGATTTAGATAGCCAACACCTTCACCTTGAGCAGGGCTTAGGTTTTATTAATTCAAAAAGTATTAGCAATGGTGTTATTGATGAGCTTGCGATTGAAAAGATGATTTATTTTATTGAAGAAATCATCGAGTCAAAGCCACTCAGAAATCTAAAGATAAGTGGTGTAGCTGTTACGTCTGATGCAGCCATGACACAACTGAGTCAGTTATTTTTTAATGCTAAAAAGCAAATCAGCCGTACTGAGCTTGAGCATGGATTTAATGGTTTTATTGAACGTTTAAGTTACTACACGAATCAAATAGCCCCAGATCAGCTTTATATTTTTACCTACTTTGTATTTGTTCGAGAGATGATGCATCACTTACGAGTTGAGGAAATTCAAATCATTTAATAATTACTTTCTCAATCCGCCAACTCATCAGGTGGCCGACCTGTTTTAACGGCCAAAAATCATTCAGTGATTGGTGGGTTAGGCGAAGCAGTTGGCTCACTACTTCTAAGAAATGGGCAACATCCTCGTTTTGACATGATTGGTTTGCCAGATGCATTTTTAGATGCAGGGGCATTGCCCACTTTGCATGATCGCTATGGTATTTCAACTGAAGCAGTTAAAGAGAAGATTAAGGCACATTTGAAGTAAAAAGATTAAATTTTCAAATTGAAAAGGGCGTGATGGATTTCCTTCACGCCCTATTTTTTAATCAGGTTTATTTATATGAACTTAAACAATCGAATCATCTAAATTCGGCGCTAACCAACGTTTCGCTTCATCCAGTGTCCAACCTTTACGTTTTGCATAATCTTCAAGTTGGTCTTGAGAGATCTTGCCCACGTTAAAGTATTCGCTTTGAGGATGCGAATAGTAGAAACCACTTACTGAAGATGGTGGCATCATTGCAAAGTGTTCAGTCAGTTTAGTACCGATTTTGTCGGTAGAACCTAACCAGTCGAACAACACCGCTTTTTCAGAGTGCTCTGGGCAAGCAGGGTAGCCTGGTGCAGGACGAATACCGACATATTTCTCTTTAATCAGCTCTTCATTGCTGAGCTGTTCGTCAGCTTTATATCCCCAGAACTCTTTACGAATACGTTCATGCAAGTGTTCTGCAAAGGCTTCAGCAAAACGGTCAGCCAGTGATTGAACTAAAATTGCAGAGTAGTCATCACCTTTAGCTTTGTATTCATTTGCCAGTTCTTCTGCACCAAAAATCGATACAGTGAATCCGCCTAAGTAGTCTTGTTGCTCACGGTCATTACGAATGTAATCTGCCAAAGACAAGTTCGGTTTACCTGTCACTTTGTCAGATTGTTGACGTAAGTGCTCAAAAGTATGCGTAACATTTTGACCCGCTTCATCAAATACGCTCACTGTGTCTGCGTCAGTGCGCTGTGCAGGGAACATACCGAATACGGCACGAGCATCAAAACGATTGTTGTCGATAATATCTTTCAACATTGCTTGAGCTTGGTTGTACAAATCTGTTGCAGCTTCACCAACCACTTCATCTTCTAAAATTTTCGGGAATTTACCTGCCAAGCTCCAAGAAATGAAGAATGGTGTCCAGTCAAAATACTCTACAAGGGTTGCAAGAGGGTAGTTAGTGAGAACTTGTGTTCCTAAAAGATTTGGTTTTGGTGGTACATAGCTTTCGTCAATTTTAAAACCGTTTTCAACTGACTCAGCATAGGTCAATTTTGCAGCTTTTGGCTGTTTGTTGGCTAAGCGCTCGCGAATCTTGGCATATTCAGCACGGTGCTCTGCAATAAAGTTTCCACGCATTTCTTTCGAAAGGAGAGTGGTTGCAACACCCACAGCACGTGAAGCATCGGCAACATAAATCACAGCATCGTTTTGGTACTGAGGATCAATTTTTACTGCAGTGTGTGCTTTAGAAGTAGTCGCACCACCAATCAATAAAGGAATGTTAAACCCTTTGCGCTGCATTTCTTTCGCAACAAAGACCATCTCATCTAAAGATGGGGTAATCAACCCTGACAAGCCGATGATGTCACATTTTTCATCAATAGCAGTTTGCAAGATTTTCTCGCAAGGCACCATCACCCCAAGGTCAACAATGTCATAACCATTACAGCCAAGTACCACGCCTACAATATTTTTACCAATATCGTGTACGTCACCTTTAACAGTTGCCATGAGGACTTTACCTTTAGATTGGCTACCTGTTTTTTCAGCTTCAATGTACGGGTTGAGCCAAGCCACAGCTTGTTTCATTACACGTGCAGATTTTACAACCTGTGGTAAGAACATTTTGCCCGAACCGAACAAGTCGCCAACCACGTTCATACCATCCATCAAAGCACCTTCGATTACATCTAAAGGACGTTTGGCTTTGAGGCGAGCTTCTTCGGTATCTTCATCAATGTAAGTTGTAATACCTTTAACTAAAGCATATTCAAGACGTTTTTCGACTGACTCATTACGCCATTCAAGGTTCTCGGCTTCTTTTGTAGCACCGCCTTGTCCACGGTATTTTTCAGCCACTTCAAGCAATTTTTCAGTCGCAGCCTGACCAGACTCACCTTGGTTTTGGTTTAAAATGACATCTTCAACTGCTTGTTTTAGCTCGGCTGGAATATCATCATAAATTGCCATTTGGCCAGCATTCACAATACCCATGGTCATGCCTTGCTTGATGGCATGGTACAAGAACACAGAGTGAATGGCTTCACGAACAGGCTCGTTACCACGGAACGAGAACGAAACATTCGACACACCACCAGAAATCATAGCGTGAGGGAAGTTTTGTTTAATCCAACCTGTAGCCTCAATGAAATCGACCCCATAGTTATTGTGTTCTTCAATCCCTGTTGCAACTGCAAACACGTTCGGGTCAAAAATAATATCTTCAGCAGGGAAGCCAACATCATTAACCAAAATGTCATATGAGCGTTTACAGATTTCACGCTTACGTGCAGCAGTGTCGGCCTGACCTGTTTCGTCAAATGCCATAACAATAATCGCAGCACCATATTGACGGCACAGGCGAGCTTTTTCTACAAACTCGTCATAACCTTCTTTTAAAGAAATTGAGTTAACAACGGGTTTACCTTGTACACATTTTAAGCCAGCTTCAATGATTTCCCATTTTGATGAGTCGATCATGATTGGCACACGTGAAATATCTGGTTCAGAAGCCACAAGGTTTAAGAAATGCACCATCGCATTTTGCGAATCGAGCATCCCTTCATCCATGTTAATGTCAATAATCTGTGCGCCAGCTTCAACTTGTTGCTGTGCAACTTCTAAAGCTTCAGCAAAGTTTTCTTCACGAATTAAGCGTAAGAATTTTTTTGAACCTGTAACGTTAGTACGTTCACCCACGTTCACGAAAAGTGAGTCATCATAAATGTTAAATGGTTCTAAACCACTCAAACGACATGCAGGTACAGTTTCAGGAACTTGACGAGGCGCAATATCTTTTACCGCATTGGCAATCGCGCGGATATGGTCTGGTGTTGTACCACAGCAACCACCAGTAATATTAATTAAGCCGCTTTCTGCAAATTCTTTTAAGAATGCTGCAGTTTGTTCTGGCGTTTCATCATATTCACCAAAAGCATTTGGTAAGCCCGCATTTGGGTGCGCTGAAACAAAGGTATCTGCTACATCGGAAATGGTTTTTACGTGAGGACGCATGGCATCTGCACCAAGCGCACAGTTAAAACCAATCGATAGTAAGTCACCATGACGTACAGAGTTCCAGAACGCTTCCGCAGTTTGACCTGTTAAGGTACGACCCGATGCATCGGTAATGGTCCCTGAAATCATGATTGGTAATTCACGACCAATTTCTTTAAAGACTTCTTTAACCGCAAAAATCGCAGCTTTACAGTTTAATGTGTCAAATACGGTTTCAATCAAAATGATATCTGCACCGCCTTCGATCAGCGCATGAGTCGCTTCAATATAGTTTTCTTTTAGCTCATCAAAGGTGATGTTACGAAAGGCAGGGTCATTTACATTCGGTGAAATTGAACAAGTACGCGATGTTGGCCCAAGCACACCTGCTACAAAACGCGGTTTCTCTGGAGTCGAATACTTCTCACACGCTGCTTTGGCCAAACGTGCTGCTTCACGGTTAATCTCTGGAACAAGATCTTCCATGTGGTAATCAGACATAGAAACACGCGTGCCGTTAAAGCTATTGGTTTCAATAATGTCTGCACCAGCATCAAGATAAGCTTCATGAATACCTTGAATGATTTGAGGCTGGGTCAGAACCAAAAGGTCATTGTTACCTTTTAAGTCATGTGCCCAATCGGCAAAACGCTCACCACGGTAGTCTGCTTCTTCCAATTTATGGCGCTGAATCATGGTACCCATTGCACCATCAATAATCAGAATACGTTTGGCAAGAAGCGCTTTTAGGGTGGCAAGCGTGGACATATAAAACCCCGATATTGTACGAATTTAAAAATGCGGCGCTATTGTAACAGAATAGTTGCGCAATAGATGATCTATGACGACCCACCATTCACCGTAAATTAGTCGTAAAAAAAGTGTTTTCGAACAAAAAGAGGGTGTTTTTTCATCAAATATTCATAAAATGATCATGATATTGAAATATTTCATCTCCAATATTCGATTTTATGACAGTTGTGGTGTTTAAAAAGTAGACGTTTAGGTAATTTTTTAGATATTTTTGCTTCAAAAATAGTCATAAAATAGATGGGTGGGGATTTATGTAAATTATTGTATTTAAATAAAAAAATAAAAATCATAGAGGAAAGGTGCATCAAATGAGGTCAAAATGTGAAAAATTGACTTCATCAGGCGCCGCTTTGTCATATAATTGTCATAATTTAATTTAAGAATACAGAGGATTTTTTTATCCTCTTACCGTCTGCATGAATTCTAATCTACCCCCTGTTTCGGATTCAAAACTTGCGGCAAACCTGCAAGTCAAATCGACGAATGTACATGTCCCGACACCTAAATTTTTTATGCCGGTGTTTCTGACGATTATTGTTGCAACACTTATTTATATTGGATTTCAGGTGAGTGCTGATTTAGCACATGTACCACCTTTGAGTCTTTATTCAGTTATTCTTTTATCAACTGCACTCTTGATTGCTTTAGGCTTTGAGTTTGTAAATGGCTTCCACGATACTGCAAATGCAGTGGCAACAGTGATTTACACCAATGCTTTACCAGCACCGGTTGCAGTCATGTGGGCTGGTTTTTGTAATTTCCTTGGGGTAATGGTTGCAAGCGGCGCAGTCGCTTACGGCATTATTGCATTGTTACCTGTTGAATTGATCATGAATATGGGTAGCGGTGCAGGTTTCGCAATGGTTTTTGCGCTTCTTATTGCTGCGATTCTCTGGAACTTGGGTACTTGGTTCTTAGGTATTCCTGCATCTAGCTCACATACCTTGATTGGTTCAATCTTGGGTGTGGGCATTATGAACCATCTATTGAGTGCATCGACTGGCGTAACGACCAGTGGTGTTGATATGGATCAGGTGATTAAAGTCGGTAAGGCATTATTATTTTCACCTTTAATTGGTTTCGCTTTTGCAGCGATTGTATTCTTGTTGGTTAAAACTATTTTTAAACGCCAATTAGAATTATTCCAGCCACCTGAAGGGAATAAACCACCACCAGCAATCATTCGTGCAATTTTGATCTTTACCTGTACAGGTGTGAGTTTTGCACATGGTTCTAATGACGGTCAAAAGGGTATGGGGCTCATCATGCTGATTTTGGTTGGTCTGGTGCCGTTGGCTTATTCATTAAATAAAAATCTTGATACTCAGCAAGTTCAATCATTCCATCAGCTTTCTTCTCAAACTGCCGTATTTTTGAATCAAAATCAGCCAGAATTAACCGATGAAAAAGCACGTGTTATTCTGACTAAATATATTCAAACTAAACAGCAAACTCCGGAAGTTGTGCCTGCATTGGCAAGTATGACTGATCACTTGGGTGAGCGAGTTTCTAGCTATAGCAACTTAAAAGATATTCCTGAAGCTGCAATTAGCGAAATTCGTAATGACATGTATTTAAGCACCACGACGTTTAAGCGTTTGGATAAAGCAGATGCTTTACCAAAAATGGATGACTCACAGAAAAAGCTTGTGAAAGAATACCGTAGTAGCTTAGATTCATTCTTACAATACATTCCGACTTGGGTAAAAGTGGCTGTTGCTTTAGCACTTGGTCTAGGCACAATGGTGGGTTGGAAACGTATCGTTGTGACTGTAGGTGAGCGTATTGGTAAGCATCACATGACTTATGGTCAAGGGATGTCTGCTGAGCTTGTTGCAATGAGTACAATTGCAGCTGCTGATGGTTTAGGTATGCCAGTTTCAACAACACACGTTTTAAACAGTGCTGTTGCGGGTACGATGGTCGCGAATAAATCAGGTTTAAACTTTAATACTGTGAAGACAATTCTCTCTGCATGGGTATTTACTCTTCCTGCAACAATCTGCTTGTCAGGTGGTTTGTACTGGTTATTCTTACAGTTTGTATAAAAGCATTTAAAAAATTAAAGCCACTGTTCACAGTGGCTTTTTTATTTGTTTAGTTTTTAAAGTTGAGACTATTTTTCATATACATTCATCTATAAATTAATAGGTTGTTATAGGCCATCAAACAGCTTTATAGATTGGGCTTAAAATTTTATATCAGGATATATTATGAATGCGGTTCAAATAGATCAGCTAAAACAACAATTTCCACTTATTGAAACACTTCAAGCCTATCAAGAAACATTTTGGTTTACACCTCATCGCTATCCTTTAAAAGAAGCTTTAGAAAAAGTTGGACTAACCGCTAAGGATGTAAGTGAAGCAGAAGCAAGACTAGCGCGTTTCGCACCTTATTTGGCAAAAGTATTTCCTGAAACTCAAGCACAACAGGGAAAAATTGAATCAGATATTGTTGAAATTGCTCATATGCAGCAAGCACTTTCTTCAGCAAAACAAGTACAGCTTAACGGAACATTCTGGTTGAAAAAGGATAGTCATCTACCAATTTCAGGCTCTATCAAAGCACGTGGTGGCATTTATGAAGTGCTCACACATGCTGAAAAACTTGCCATGCAGGCAGGGTTACTCAAACCAGAAGATGATTATAGTAAACTCGACCAGGACGCATTTCGAACATTTTTTTCTAAGTATCAAATTGCAGTAGGTTCTACGGGCAACCTTGGGCTTTCTATTGGCATCATGAGCGCCAAACTCGGCTTTAGAGTCACTGTTCATATGTCGGCTGATGCTAGACAGTGGAAAAAAGACAAACTACGTTCACTCGGCGTCAACGTTGTAGAATATGCCAGTGATTATGGAGTAGCTGTTGAAGAGGGACGTAAAGCCGCAGAGCAGGATCCACACTGCTTTTTCATTGATGATGAAAACTCAACAACATTATTTTTAGGTTATGCCGTTGCAGGAATACGCTTAAAACAGCAATTTGAGCAAAAACAAATTAAAGTCGATGCTGAACACCCATTATTTGTTTATTTGCCGTGTGGCGTCGGTGGTGGGCCTGGTGGGGTGAGTTTTGGACTAAATCTGGCTTTTGGTGAGCATGTACACTGTATCTTTGCAGAACCAACACATTCGCCGTGTATGTTACTTGGTGTCCACACAGGTTTGCATGATCAGATTTCAGTCAATGACATTGGCATTGATAACGTTACTGCGGCAGACGGACTTGCGGTAGGGCGTGCTTCAGGTTTTGTCGGGCGTGCTATGCAACAATTAATCGATGGCTACTACACCATTCATGATGAACGTTTATATGAGCTTATTGCGCTTTTAAATCAAACTGAGAATATTCAGCTTGAGCCTTCTGCGGTAGCAGGCATGATGGGACCGTATTATGTACAGACGAGTCCTGATTACTTAGCTTTGCACCAATTTACAGCTGAGCAGTTGCAACAGGCAAATCATGTGGTATGGGCTACCGGGGGCGGCATGGTGCCGCCTGATGAAATGCAAAAATATCTATCACACTTTCAAGATAAATAAAGAAACTTTAGAAAAAAGCCCAATTCTAAGATTGGGCTTTAATCAAATTATCTTTTAGATGATTTTCTAAAAGGCAGTTTCTCGGTAGCAAAACCATAAATTGCCGCAAAAGGCAGGGCAGTTCGTGCTAAATAAGCCACACGCCATAGACCACCATGATTGGCACCTTCCATCATAAGTTCAAGCGGATGGTCTAAGACAGTTTCAGGATTCGCCACAGAAGACTCATTTCTTAAGTCATGAATCCAGAGCGCCGCCATAATGGCATTGGTGGTTTCAGGGCTAAATGCTTCTACATCGAAAAGTTCTGCGCCATTAAAAGCTGCTTTCAATAATGGATTTTTAGTCACTGAGTGAGTCGTTGTCGATGGTGCAATATTAATGCTGACACGTTGTCCTTGATGGCGGGCCAAAATAGCACGCCATTGTTGAATACGTTTTGCCAAAGCATAGTTTGGACCTTGTTCAACCACTAAGCAGTCGGCAATACCATAAGTTTTTCCATTTTCACATGTAATCAAGTCTTGGTATGGCGCTTGAAAAAAACGATTTAGCGAAAGAGCAGAAACGCCTTTTACTGCCAATTTTTGCATTTTTCTGCGGGATTTAAATTTCTCTTGAGCAGCCTCTGCAACTTCTTTTGGTACTGCATAAACATCGGTTGGAGTACACATAAACATAAGGCTTGTATCAGATTTATGCTCGCTCACAAATTGCATGATGCTATCCATTGCCATGGAAACGCGGACATGCTTTTCACCATCTAAATAGGCGATTGCTGCCAAATCTAACTTTTGTGGAAACTGCACCAGCCACTGCGCTATTTCTGGTAATTGAGTCAGTAAATTTGCACCCAGCTTATCTTTTAACTCCGAAGCTTTTGCTGACGAATCAACGGCTTCAACACATGGTGCAATAAGTGTTGCATTCCCTTGTTGAATTGTATTTAGGATTTTGCCCCAGACTCGTGAGTTTGGTAAATCTACAGCAACAATATTTGCTTTCCATTTGGCTAACCAAGGCAGTGGTCCTGCTTCTGAGGCTGCACCAAACAGCACCATCGTACGGTCAGACAAATCGAACCATTCTGGATGAGCAATAGCTTCACGAAGTGCTTTTGCATGACTTGGCTCAATAATACCAGTCTCTTCCCAGCGTTGAATCTGGTCTAATAAGCTTTGTCCACTTAGTTTTTGTCCTTTATAGGGAACATACCATTCAGGTGCTGCGTCACTTTCACCTTTAAGTTTTACTGTATAAAGAGGAGTAGATGAAGCAATATGAACGGCATCTTTTAAAAGGTAGTGTTTACCATCACGATAATAATCAAAAATATGGTGAGCTTTATGCAATCCTTGCTTCGCAATAGTAATTGGGTTGTTGATATTAGAAATCCCTTGTTTAACAAGAGCTTTAAAATATACAGGATAGTTTTTTCGCCAGTTTTTTTCATTCAACACTTGTTGTGCGGTTTTATTATCTACAATAGATAAGGCCTCTGACAAAATCTCTTGGCCTGTAAGAGATGTACTTTGTTTTTTTGTTGAGGCGTGTACCGGAAATTGTAGACCTTCGACTTGACTTGTGCTGGACATAAAATATCTCGTTTATACGACTGGGTTAATATACATGTGTATACATTATCTATGCCAATGAAAGGAAACGAGTGGCAATAACTGACAAAATAATATTGATTATTTATGTGATGAAACGTGAAAGAGAAAGTTATTATGATAAATTCATCTCATTTTGGTCTTAATTTTTTTCACATTTTTAGAACATTTTTATAGACTTACGTTACATAAATGTTTATTTTGTATTAAGCAAATACATCAGTATTAACCTGAAGGTAAAATGTTCAAAATGTATCAATAATAGAGATACAGAAATGATTAAAAACTAGACTTTTTTCTTAAGCGGTAAGAAAAGTCAAACGGAATAAGAAAGAATTGGGGTGAAACTAGATAGAAGACAACGTAAGATTGTCTTTTAAAAATCTTGGGGATATGGTGATTTTTTTACACCATAATTTTCTAGTTTCATCCCATCTATTTTTGGGCTGGAACCCTCCATTTAGTATTCAATTCATCACTTGATTGAAGCCTATTTCTTTAGAGTAACTTAAAAATTACTCTAAAAGAGGGAATTTCTAACAACGTCCTTTTTTAGCTTGTCCTGGTGGGCAAAAGCCTCCTGGATGTCCGTAATATGGTGAATCTGGGTCAATCACAATACTACCTTCAGGTGTATGGACCGCACAGGCTGATAGTGACATTGTGAAAATTGCTGCGGCACAAAGAAGTAAAGTTTTCATCTTGTTCTCACTTTTTTATCATTCTCACTTGTACTATAAAAATATTTTGATTATTTTTCGATCTAATTTTGGTTAAAAAATATCTTTAATAAGTCTAATTAAGAAGAAATTAAGGAGACCGTAAAATAGTTCGAAATCCAACATGTGTTGCAGCTAAATCAAAATCTTGCGGGTAGCGGCTACTGCTACGATAACGTGAACAATAATTTTGTGCGCAAAGAAAAGATCCGCCCTTAATTACATATTGTGTGCTCGCAATTTGTTGTTGTCGTAAATCAGAATAATTTCCCATATGCTGGTCATGAGCACCTTGATACGGAGATGATGTCCATTCCCATACATTTCCAATCATATCAAATAGTTTGAAATTATTTGGCGTAAAACATCCAACGGGTGCCACATCTTTAAAGTGATCTTGATTTAGGTTTTGAAAAGGGAATTCGCCTTGCCAGTAATTGGCTTGCGGATGTTGATGTTCATCAGTAGGGGCCTGATGTAAAGGGGGATCAGTTTTTGAATTGGCTTTAGCTGCATATTCCCATTCTAGTTCTGTTGGTAAATCACGTCCTAGCCACACTGCATAATGTTCAGCATCATTTTTACTTACATACCTTACAGGCTCATTAGGATTTGCTATAGCTCCAGTACCGCCGTTTGGCGTTTTCCATGTATACCCTGATTTTAGCTGCCACCATTGCTGTGGGTGATGAGGGTCTGGTGAGAAAACAGCAGCCTGTTTTTGTTTTTCGGCATCGGTAATATAGCCAGTTGCTTTTACAAAACTTGCAAACTGAGCGACCGTAACTTCAGTTTGGTCAATCCAAAATCCTTTGACTTCGCGCTGCTTTTTTCCAAAATTAAGTTCATCGGGATAAGCCTTTTCAGAACCAAAGTTAAAATCTCCATCGACAATTAAAACCATTCCTGCTGTAGGCTGTTTGAGCCAACCCTGAGGCAGACCAGTATAGTTTTTACACTTTTCAATAGATCCTAAATCAGCTAAAGATGTTTGCTGTTGCGTCGAAGATGTAGGTTCAGAAACTTTTGAAGATTGGCTACAGCCCGTCATGATAGACAGGCCGATTGTGGTGACTAAAAAAGGTTTCAATTTCATTTGGCGTTATATTCCCGCACACCATTTTTTTCAGTATATTTCTGATAGACTGATAAGAGTTCTTGAACTTTTGCAGGATAAAGCTGAGCAACGTTTTGTCTTTCACCGCGATCTAATTTAATGTTGTATAGCTCCCAAGTCCCTGTGCCTAATTCAGGTCGTCCTTGAAGTGCGATTTTCCATTCACCTTGTTTTGCATATTTGCTGCCATGCAGCTCATCGGCAAAGCTAAAATTTGCAGGGCGAATAGTATCGGTTTTGTTTTCAAGCAAAGGTTTCCATGAAATTCCAGATGGCGTATTAATGGCCCGGCCATTGTATTGACCTTGTGGTACTGGAATATGAGCATATTCTAGTAAGGTAGGGAAAACATCGAGTACAGATGCAAAGCTATGATTTGTCTCTTCCGCTTTTTTCTGATTTGGTAATTTCACAATAGCAGGTGCAGTCGTTGCGCCTTCGCCCGCCGTATCTTTCCATAAGTGGAAAGGTGCCGCACTGACTTCGGCCCAACGTGGCCCAATATAGTGATATGAAGTAGGTGTGCCAACATTGGCTACTGAGTTATCAAAACCAGATTCACTGCCATATCCGCCACGTACAAAACCTTCTGCACCATTGTCTGAAACAAAGAAAATTAAAGTATTGTCATAAAGATTATTTTGTTTGAGATATTGAATAATGCGGCCGACATTGGCATCAAGATTTTCTACCATACCCGCATAGATTTCCATCTTACGAGCTTCTAGTGCCTTTTGTTCGGCTGTTAACTCATCCCATTTCCCATATTTTTGTGGAGCATTTTGAGTCGCAATTGGTTCTGCTGCATCAAAGTTTGTAGGAATAATTCCAAGCTGTTTTTGTCTCGCAATGCGGGCATTACGAATTGAATCGTAGCCTACATCATAAACTCCACGATATTTTTCACGATATTCGGCTGGGGCTTGAATTGGCCAGTGAGGTGCCGTGTAAGCAGCATAAGCAAAGAATGGTTTACCACTATTTTTGCCTGAATCTAAGTAGCTTAGTAATTTATCGGTAAAATAGTTGGTAGAGAAAAAGTCATCAGGCAATGCTGAAATAGGAATAGTTTGCCCATCTTCTGTATAAGTTGAATTTCGTTTAAAGGCACTTGGAGCTTGTTTAAAATGATGGTCTAAACCTTGTAATAAGGTAAATGAATGATCAAAACCTTTAGCATGTGCATTGCTTTCACGGGTTAAGCCTAAATGCCATTTACCACTAATATACGTGCGATAACCATTGTCTTTAAGTACTTTGGCAATCGATAAAGAACGTTCGTTTAAATAGCCCTCATAACCTGGTTGTCCTTTCAAATGCTCTGGTGTGAGTTCAGCCATTGCCCCAATACCAGCTAAATGATGATCAGTACCGGAAATAAGTTGAGAACGTGTTGGCGAACAGGTTGGGGCAGTATGATAATCCGTTAAAAGGCGACCTTCTTGAGCCAGACTATCAATATTAGGGGTGTGAATTTCGCCACCAAAAGCCCCTAAATCTGAATAGCCTAAGTCATCAGCCATAATAAATAAGATATTGGGTTGCTTAGGCGTGCTTACGACATTTTCTTGATTATCGTTGTCATTACATCCAGCCAGAGATAAGCTAAATAAGGCAATAGAAAGGCTAGATAAAATTGCTCTGTACTTCATTGTATCATCTGAATTATTAAAAGAATTCGCATGAGTTTAATCAGATGGTTTTTGCAAACAAAACAACGAATTGATCAAAGAAAATCAGAAAAAAGACTGAGAATTTATGCAGATAAATAAATCAGAAAAAAAGAAAAGCCCATAACGGGCTTTTCTTTGATTTATATCGTTTAGAAAGGAAGACGGGTAAGCTGGTCTAAGAAATGTGGAATAACTTTAGGTTCAAGTAAAATGGTTACGATGATCCCGTAAGCTGCACCCCACAAATGAGCGCTATGGTTGATATGACTATTACCTCGCTTACCAGCCCAAATACTGTACGCCACATATAAAATAGCGAAAATAATAGCGGGTATAGAAATGAAGAATACAAAAATCAGCTTCCATGGCTGAAACAGAATATAAGCAAATAAAACCGCTGAAACAGCACCTGAAGCGCCTAGACTGGCCCAGTTCGCATCATTTTTATGTTGTAAATAGCTTGGCAAAATCGCAAAGATTAAGCCACCTAAGTAAAACAACACAAAACCCATGTCGTAAAAATATTGGCGATAAAAGCTTTCAATAATACTGCCAAAGAAAAATAGGGTAATCATGTTGAAGAGTAGATGTGTTCCATCAGCATGAATAAAGCCATGAGTAATGAATCGATCAATTTGTCCACGTTGCATTGCAGGCGGCCAAAAAATCAATCGGTTCATTACATTTTGATTGCTAAAAGCAAGTAAAGAGATAATGACCGTAATAATAATAAGAGTAACTGTATGGTTAAACGGCAAATGCAACATAAGAAATATTTAAAAAATGATCAATACTGAGGTCAATAATGCCATTAAAAACTTAACTTGAAACCCTGTTGTGTATAAATCCGACAAATTTAGTTGATTTTTTTTAAATCTACCTCATCTTCGGTTAATATAAAGGCATCAGCTTGAGGAATATTGTTATGTCGACTGAGAACACCAACACTGCTGTTGCAGAAGAAATTCCAAACCTTTTGATTACACCATCTGCACAAGAGTATTTGCACGATTTACTAACGAAGCAAAATACTCCGGGAATTGGCGTTCGAATTTTTGTTGAGCATCCGGGTACGCCACGTGCGGAATGCTGTATGGCATATAGTGCGCCAGAAGAAGTGATCCCAACGGATTATAAGCAGGACTATCCTGATTTTCCTGCGTATATTGATGCGCCATCTATTCCTTATCTTTTAGATGCCGTAATTGATTACAACAAAGACCGTTTTGGTGGTCAGCTCACTTTCCGTGCTCCAAATTCTAAAGTTCCACGTGTTGGTCCAGATGCTTCGATTGAAGAACGTATTACTTACATTCTTCAGGCAGAAATTAACCCAGGTCTTGCAGGGCATGGCGGAAATTGTAGCTTGGTAGAAGTACAAGATGACCCAGAACACGGTTTAACTGCTGTATTGAAATTTGGTGGTGGTTGCCAAGGTTGTTCTGCAATTGATGTTACCTTGAAACAAGGTGTAGAAACTACTTTAAGAGAGAACATTCCTGAGCTTCAACGTGTGGTTGACCAAACAGACCATACACAAGCTGAAGGTGCTTACTTCAAATAATTAAATTATTTGAAAAGTAAAATAAAAAAGCCTCGCAATGAGGTTTTTTTATTATTCAATATAAATAATGATAATTATTATCAATATCATTTGTAATTTTATTTATCTTTGTTACAATGCGGAACTGAAAATGAGAGATGTTTAATAAATCAATATATTGGGAATACTTATGTCGAAGCGTATTATCCAGTCAGTGCTTTCTGTTTCAGTACTGGCAAGTATGATGTCTATGGCTTATGCTGCACAAAATGAGCAAGAACAAGCTGAAAAAGCATTAGAAAAGCCTGCTGAACCAGTGAAATTGGAAACAATTTTTGTAACAGCTGAAGAGCAGGTGAAGCAGTCGCTCGGCGTATCAGTAATCACCCAAGAAGATTTAGAAAAACTACCAGTTCGTAATGATATTTCTGATTATGTGCGCCGTATGCCTGGTGTCAATTTAACAGGTAACAGCGCAACAGGTCAGCGTGGCAATAATAGACAAATTGATATCCGTGGAATGGGGCCCGAAAACACGCTTATTTTAGTGGATGGAAAACCAATTAATTCTCGTAATTCAGTCCGTTATGGCTGGAAAGGAGAGCGTGATACACGAGGGGACTCAAACTGGGTGCCAGCAGAAGCAATCGAATCGATTGAGGTTTTACGTGGTCCAGCAGCAGCTCGTTATGGCTCTGGTGCGGCAGGTGGTGTGGTTAACATCATTACTAAAAAAGTGACTAATGAAACCCATGGCTCAGTAGAGTTTTATACGTCACAGCCTGAAGACTCTAAAGAAGGTGCATCAAATCGTGTTGGTTTTAACGTAAGTGGGCCACTGATCAAAGACGTTTTGTCTTATCGTTTATATGGTAATTACAATAAAACAGAAGCTGACGATGTTGATATTAATAAATCAATTGGTAGTACCGCAGCTGGGCGTGAAGGCGTTAAAAATAAAGATATTTCAGGTCGTTTAGCTTGGCAGGCAACAGATCAGCAAACTGTTTTGCTTGATGTCTCTTCTAGCAAACAAGGTAATATTTATTCTGGTGACTCTCAGTTAAATGCAAATGCTGAGGCGGATGCGATTCTTTCAGAACTTATTGGTAAAGAAACCAATACTATGTACCGTGATAGCTATGCATTAACACATGAGGGGGATTGGTCTTGGGGTAAGAGTAAGCTCGTTGCTCAATATGACAAAACGCATAATAAACGTCTTCCAGAAGGCCTTGGCGGTAGCACGGAAGGAAAAATTAATAATCTTGATGATAAAGCCACTTCACGTTTGGAAACTCTTCGATTTAATGGTGAAGCCAATATTCCTTTTGAATATTATGTACCGCATGTATTAACACTTGGTACTGAATGGGTTGAAGACAGATTTAAAGATAATGTATCGACAAACCAAGGGAAAGACAGTAGTGGTTCAGGTTATGGCGATCAATTGGCTAAAGGCGATCGCAGTAAAATGGAGTCACGTATTGCTTCTGCATATGTCGAAGATAACTTGAAACTCACAGACAGTACAGATGTCGTATTAGGCCTGCGTTTTGATGACCATAGTAAATCTGGTTCTAACTGGAGCCCAAGCTTAAATATTACCCAAAGACTTAACGATTATTTCACTTTAAAAGGTGGGGTAGCAAAAGCTTATAAAGCACCGAATATGTATCAAAATGCTGAAGGGTATTTATTAAGTACAAATGGCAATGGTTGTCCGGCCAATATTGAGTCACGTTGCTTGTTACAAGGTAATGGTGATTTAAAACCAGAAACTTCGGTAAACAAAGAGCTTGGTATCCAGTTCCAAAAAGATATCGTGAATGCAAGCTTAACTTGGTTCCGCAATGACTATAAAGATAAAATTGTGGCTGGTACAAATGTGGTTGGAACAGTTGATGGTTCAAGTACCAATGCAAATACAGGAGCTGTGACCAATACCAAGTGGAATATCTTACGTTGGGAAAATACGCCTAAAGCATTAATTCAAGGTTTTGAAGGAAGCTTAGGATTAGACTTCGGTGATATCCGCTGGACTAATAACTTTACGTATATGATGGATTCAAAAGATAAACAAACAGGTAATCCATTATCTTTAGTTCCAATCTATACAATTAACTCAATTTTTGATTATGACATCACAGATCAGTTAGATGTAAATTTTGTATTTACTCAATATGGTCGTCAAAAATCACGTCAGTTTGCAGAAAGTAGAATCGAATCAGGGATTGGTTCAGGTGGAGTAAATTCTGCGCTTAAGCCAAGTACTGTAAAAAGCTATAGTACCGCTGGAATCAATGTCGGTTATAAATTTTCAGACAATATAAGTACGCGTGTTGGTGTGAGCAACTTGTTTGATAAACAAATTTTACGAGACAGTAATTCAATCAGCCAAACTTATAATGAACCAGGTCGAGCTTATTACGCTTCTTTAAAATATTCTTTCTAATCAATACAAAAAACAAAGGCGCTTTAAGCGCCTTTATTTTTTAAAATATCTAATGTTTTTTCAGAATAATAAAACTTTTCTAAGTAAACACGGGCACGGCGTCTTAAATGTCCTGTTGTAATTAAATGCTGTAATACAGGCACAAGTAACGTGGTCAGCTCATGTTGCACTAAGCTTTCATCGATATTGAGGTCACGAAGTAACAAGTCAAAACTACGCTCTTGATTACGTGCATACCAAGTATAAATACCATCATGTACTTGTTGTTTTAAATAATCAGTTTGGCGAATGTGGTCCCAGATTTCATGCCCTAAACCAACCGTTTTTGATAAATCTTGAGTTTCTATATAATTTTTTAAAACAGAAAGTGGCATAGTTTTAACTTTATGCCAAACATTTGCCTGAAAATGGTAGAGCTTATCATTGTCAAAATGTTGGTTTAAAACACGCTCACTCATTTGGCTGAGTTTTAAAATATTCTTTTGCAAATAATGATTAATCGTATCGTCCAGATTGGAATCGGTTACTGTTTCTAAAACAGATTTCCCCATTTTCATAAAACGACCTACACCTGGTACACGCTTTGACATTGATTCATCTAAATAATCATGCATTGTTTGCTGAATCAGTTGCGTGAGCAGGGCCGAAAAAGCAGGATTATTCACAATCGTTTTAATCAGTTTTTTACGGTGCTCTTCTTTACTTGCAACGTATTGTGCAATTCGGTCAATCGTTAGAACAGGAATAACATCTTCAACAGTTGCGCTTTCATTTGCAGGATGAATCAATGCAAAGCGAATATGCTCAGCAATTTGTTCAATCAGGAAATCAGAAGCAGGCGTATCTAAAATCTGCTTTTGAATGAGCTGTTGAATTTGTTCAAAAGTCCACAGATGTTGTAATTGCCGACTCCCCAACCAATGATAAAATTGCTCAAACTCTTGCTGGATCACCTGAGTCTGAGCAAATTGCTCATCTAAAAAATCTAGATGAGCTTCAATAAGTTTTTCAATAAGTGGTTGGGTAGACATAAGGTCTCACAAGTCCGAAGTTTTATTAAGGTGTGGTCGTTTTTGACGACTGATTTGTTTCTACTTTAAGTAAAAACGGTAGATATTGTTGCATAACCAACTGTTCAGCTTCCAATATTGGCATATGACCTACATTTTCTAAAATAACTGGAGGCTGAGCATTCTTTAAAAGTCGTTTTAGTTCACTTGCTACTTCGACATTAATAATCTTATCTTGTTTGCCCCATAGAATGAGCGTCGGTGCATCGATCGTTTTGGTAAGTACCGCAAAGGAGTCTGGTGTATAGACTTTATTAAGTGCAATCAATTGATCAACCAGTTTTTGTGTTTGAGGTGCCTGATCAATCATCAACTTTTCTTGAGCTTGAAGAAACTCTTTAGGAATAAACGGAGGATTAAACATGGTTTGTTTTAATAAATAATTAAAGTCACCTTTTTTAGACACTAAAAGTTGTTTGAGGTAAGCAGGATCTTTTAAATAAATTGTATTGGCTGAGCGAAAAATACCGCCGCTATCTACTAAAAATAAACTTTTCGTTTCAAATGGATATTGTCCAGCATAGAGTAGGGCAATAGAGCCGCCGAGTGAGTGCCCAGCAATATGAATTGGACCTTTTAAATTTGCAGCCTCAACAAAGCGACGTAACTTTTCAGCAAGATTTGGTACAGAATAATCGAAGTCTTGAGGAACGATAGTTTCACCACTACCCGGTAAATCAGGAATAATGACATGGTAATTTGTGGTGAGATAACGAGCCACTCGGTTCCAGTTATCACGGCTACCCGCTAAACCATGAATAAGGAGTAAAGTCGGTTTTGTTGTAGAGCCGCCTTCGCTATATGACCAAGTCACATCACCGACTTTTAAGCTTTTGCTTTGTAGGCCTGCCCAGCTACGTTCTTGCTGTAATACATTCTGGAATGTCACATCAATATTATCGGCTGCCTGTGTTTGAGAAATAATCATCACTGACAATACGCTACAAGCCAAAGTCAGGGCGGTAGCAGTTTTTTTCATAGAGGCCATAATTGATGTGGACAGCCTTGTCATAGATTTCATCCTTGAAGCTTAAGCGAGTTTGAAAAATTATTGAAAAACTTTGCCAATGAGTCATTTGCCAAATGTTTGGAATGAAGAAAATTATAGTCAATCCGAGAACCAAAGTATGTCTATTTTTTCACTAAACAGTAGTGAATATGCAGTGAGCTCTACATTAAAACAGGTTAAGTATTTTTAAATTTTTTCATAGAAAAGGATTTATTTTTTGTCAGTGACATTCAAATTTTGACACATTAAAATGATTTCCAACCTTGAAAAAACAATGGAAATATAAAATGCCTACTGCGCAAGAAGTTTTAGATCGTCTGAAAGCCGGTAATCAACGATTTGTAAATGGAAATACTTCCCTTGCAAAAACCTTATCTCATCAAGAACGCGCTGAAATGGCAAAGGATCAAAATCCGTTTGCAATTGTACTTGGCTGCTCAGATTCTCGTGTTCCAGCAGAGATGGTATTTGACCAAGGTCTTGGTGACTTATTCGTAATCCGTGTAGCTGGTAATGTGGTTGCACCTTCACAAGTCGGTAGTGTTGAGTTCGCAGCAGAGCGTTATGACTGCCCAGTTGTAGTTGTATTAGGACACAGCCATTGTGGTGCGATTCAAGCAACAATTGATACGTTAATGAATCCTGATCCCCCGCCATCATCTAACCTAATGTCGATTGTGAACCGCGTTCGTCCATCAGTTGAAATTTTAATGCAGACTGACTTAAAAAATGATTTGAAAAAATTATCATGTCATGCGGTACGTTCAAACGTTTTTGCTTCTGTAAATCAATTACGCCATGGTTCAGCGGTGTTAGAGAGCCTGATTGCAAAAGGTGAATTAATTGTTGTTGGTGCAGAATATTCACTCGAAACAGGTGAAGTTACTTTTTTTGATTTCTGATCATATTAAAAAGAATGCTTAAAGATAAAAGGTGCCTATAGGGCACCTTTTATATATGGGTAAGCTAAATTAAGTAGTTTTGACTGCGCTTGAGCATTGGGATGAATCAAATCATTTTGCATAAGCTGTTTTTGACCAGCAACACCATCTAGAAAAAACGGTAGTAGTTTCACCTGATATTTTTGACTTACAACTTTATAATTATTTTCAAAAGCTTTGCTATACGCAGCCCCATAATTTGGCGGAATCTTCATGCCAAAAAGAATAACTTTGGCTTTTTGTTTCTGGCTTAATTGAATGAGCTGATCCAGATTCTTTTGAATCATTTGAGGTGGTTGACCACGCAAGCCATCATTCCCGCCTAATTCAATCACGACAACATTGGGCTTATAAGTCTGTAATAACTTAGGTAATCGAGCTAAAGCACCGCTTGTTGTTTCTCCACTAACACTTGCATTGACCACTTTGTGTTGTTTGGGATACTGTTGGTCTAAACGTTTTTGCAGTAATTGTACCCAACCTTGTTTGGGATCAATTCCGTAACCGGCACTAATACTATCTCCTAAAATTAAAATAGTTTTCGCCGATACAAGCATGGGCAGCATACTTAATGAGATGAGCATGATGCTTTTAGAACCAATCAAAAAAGATTTAGACATTTGTACTTCGACCCTGATTCTGAATACATAGGACTTTTCACATCATGCCACAACCCATCATTGCTGCCCATCAAGTTACACAAACTATTCAGATTAACCAAAATCAGTTTACGATTTTAAAAGATATTGATTTAGAGATTTTTGAAGGGGAACAGGTAGCAATTACGGGACGTTCCGGCTCAGGTAAATCAACCTTACTAGGAATTTTGGCGACTTTAGATCAACCGTCTGAAGGAGAAGTCTGGTTGTGTGGTCAAGCTGTTCATCAGTTAACAGAGGAACAACGTGCCCAAATCAGAATGCAGCATATTGGTTTTGTATTTCAGTCTTTTCAACTTCTGCCTCAGTTGAGTGCGCTTGAAAATGTGATGTTACCTTTACGATTACGTAAAGACTTTGATTATAAAACAGCGGAGAAAAAAGCTTTAGATTGGTTGCATCGAGTAGGGCTGAGTCGTCAAGTTGAACAAACGCCTAAAGTCTTATCTGGTGGCGAGCAGCAGCGTGTAGCCATTGCACGCGCTCTCATTGCAGAACCACAAATTATTTTTGCGGATGAACCGACTGGAAACCTAGATGGTCAGACGGCACAAGAAATCGAAAGCTTGCTCTTTGATTTAAACCGAGAGTTAGGTACGACTCTGATTTTGGTGACCCATGATCGTAATTTAGCAACCCTTTGTCAGCGTCATGTTGAGTTAGATGATGGCCGACTAAAGACAGTACAGGGTGGTTAAGCTATGCGTAATCTTCTCAAACCACTTTTGCTACAGAGTTTTCGTACGGGTGGATTATATCTACTCATTATTGCTTTATCGCTTGCGATTAGCGCAACGACAGCCCTGAAATTTAGTAACGATCAAGTTAAAAATGCAGTAAGTCTGCAAGCTTCACAAATGCTGGGTGCTGATTTAGTTCTGTCGAATAACGAGCCTATCGAGCAGTCGTGGAAAAAAAGGGCAGAGCAGCTAGATCTAAAACAAACCAATGTCACTATATTTAGCTCGATGGCACATACCCAAGATCAGTTTGTCATGGTGAATGTAAAGGCAATTGAGCCTTTATTTCCACCCAGAGGACAGTTGGAAATTGAGCCAAGCGCTAAAGCAATTCAATCTGGTGAGGTTTGGCTAAGTCAAAGAGCAGCCGATTTACTTAAAGTAAAGCTAGGAGATACTGTTTCTATTGCTGATGGTACCTTCCGTTTTAGTGGCGTGATTGTGCGTGATTCAAATCAAGAACTCGGTTTTTCAGGCTTTTCTCCAACCGTTATTATTCATCAAGCCGATATTGCTAAGACTCATGCGATTCAGATAGGGAGCAGAATTGACTATCGTTTATTAATGGCAGGTAGCCCTGAACAGGTTCAGTCATTTTCAAAGCAATTTAAGCAACAGCATCAACCATCTAAAGAACCAGATGAAACGGCAGGGTTGCGTTTACGTGATGCGAGTGAATCAAATAGTCGGTTATTACGCCCGCTTGAAAACCTAGATACCTTTTTGCAATTAGCCAATATTTTAACGATTTTGTTGTGTGGGATTGCCATTGCTTTAACGAGTCAAAGATATGTTCAGCAAAACCAAGATCATATTGCACTTATTAGATGCTTAGGCGCCAGTAAGTTCCAAATCTTGTGGGCATATATTGGATTGCTTTGTATTGTCAGTGCGATTTCAATTGTGCTGGGAAGCCTATTAGGTTTAATCATGGGGTTTGGCCTGCTGCAACTTATGCTGCAATTGATTCCTCAATTAGAGTTAAGTTTTTCGGTTGTACCTCTTTTGGTCGGGCCTTTACCAATTGCGATTTTTACCAGCGTGATTGTGCTGCTTGGTTTTATTTTGCCAAGCATTTGGGAGCTTTTAAATACCCCTCCAATTCGTGTTATTCGGGAGCAAGCCAAATCTCGCAAATCTTTATTTTTTATGTTTTTTGCAGGAATCACTAGCCTAGTCGTTTTTAGTTTGGTATTGAGTGAAAACTTAATGCTCAGCATTCTGGTTTTAGCAGCCATTATTGTTCTTTGTATTTTGCTTTACACTGTTGTTTGGCTATTGCTTCGCAGTTTAAAAAAGCTGAAAAATCGTTTGTCTTTTTATATTCGTTCGCCATCGCAAAGCGCCTTACAAATTACTGCATTGGCTTTAGGCTTAAGCCTCATTACAGTACTCAGTGTATTAAGAACAGATTTATTAGAGCGTTGGCAACAACAACTTCCGGAAGGAACACCGAATCAATTTGTTTATGGATTGCCTCCATTTGATTTAAAAGCCTTTGAGCAACAGTTAAAGCAACATGGTTGGCAAAGCACCCCGTTATACCCAAATATTCGTGGCCGATTACTGGCTAAAAATGATGTACCTTTTTCAGAAGAGGCTATAAAGCAAAATAATTCTTTGCGCCGTGAATTGAATTTAACACAATCAAATCAATTGCCGAATGACAACGTAATTACAAAAGGACAAGCTCAGTTTAATGGCGTAGGGCAAGTTTCAGTCGAAAGTAAAACTGCCGAAAGTTTGGGAATCCAAATTGGAGATAAGCTTACTTTTGGTTTGCCCGAAGGCAACTTACAGGCCAAAGTTGTGAATTTCCGGAGTGTCGAGTGGGAAAGTTTTAGCCCTAACTTTTTCTTTATTTTTTCACCTAAAACCTTAGACGAAAATGCTGGAAGTTATTTAGGTAGTTTCTATGTGCCTAAGCAAGATCAACCTAAAATGATCACTATTATTCAGCAGTTCTCAAATACAGTATTTATTGATGTTGACCGGATTTTAGATGAAGTAAAACGCTTAATGAATGTTTTGGTCAAAATAGTAACTGTACTGGCAGCGTTAGTCGGTTTTTCTGGAATATTGGTACTGATTGCATGTTTAAACCTGTTAATGGACGAGCGACGCCGTGAGGTTGCTTTACTGCGCTCATTTGGTTTATCTAAAAATAAAATGAAGCAAATGCTCAGTTTTGAGATTGGTTTCTTAGGTCTGCTAGCAGGCATAGTTGCCTGCTGTTTTGCAGAAGTGATTAGTGCGATCGCAAGCTATAAAATGAATATGGCAATACAGTGGCATATTGAAATATGGCTGATTTTACCAATTGGCATGATGCTGGTTTGTGCGCTGATTGGTCGTTATCGACTAGGCTATCTCTGTAATTTGCCACCTTTACAAAGTTTAAGAGAATTAAACCAAGTGTAGTTTAAGGAATAATGTCAGGGTTCTGGATGATGATTTCATGCCATAGGGGAAGCAACGGTGAGTTGAGCTGTACACAGTACATATAAAAACCACCTGTAATTACAACTGCTCCTAATAAGCCTAAGATTTTGAGCACATTTTTTAACTTGCTGACATAGCTTAAGTACCACATCAGTGCAAGAAATGCTCCAATAATCATGCCGCCAATATGCGCGGCATTATTAATACCTGTTGCGACAAAACCAAAAATAAGGTTGATGGCCATAACCATTAATAAAGCTTTTTTATCGAGTATGTAGGCTTGATGCGGAAGCGGGGGAAATAGAGAAAGTACTGTTAACGCAGCACCTAATCCCATTACGGCACCCGAAGCACCTGCACTGACATGAGGAAGTAAACTTTGATCGAAATGTTGCAGTAATTCATGCCCATTTTGAATAGTCATATAGCTACTGAGAAGGCTACCAAATAAGCCAGCAAGTAAATACATACCTATAAAATAGAAGCGACCAAATAGTGACTCAGCTACATTACCGAAAATATAGAGGGCCCACATGTTAAGCATGAGGTGAACAAGACCAAAATGAAAAAACATGCTGGTAAATAAGCGTTCGGGCTGCCCAGTAAAAGTAAGTGGTGTAAAATCAGCGCCCCAATGAATAGCATCTTTCATGACTGGGTCGCTAATATCGACACCAGTCGCAATTTGCCAGACAAACAAACTTACATTAATCAAGATCAGTAAGGCGGTCAGCCACCAAGTTTGTACATTGAGTTTACGATTAATGTGCGGAGGCTGATATTGAGTCATGCTATGCTTTTGTTATATATGAACATGCTTAACAGCTTAACATGAAAAAAGTTGAATACAGGAGATCAGGACGAACATGAAAGCTTTTATTGTTCGCGTGTTGTTAATTTTTATTGGGGCAATTCTCCTTATTCAGCTTTGGATTTTCTCAAGTTTAGTTTGGTGGCGTACACATGAAGTCGATACCACCATGTTTATGCGAATTGATTATTGGTCAGATACCTCAGAGCCGATCATTCATGAATGGCTTGACTATGATGATATTAGTGACAATTTTAAACATGCGATTTTAGCTGGGGAAGATGCAAAATTCATCCATCACCATGGTTTTGACTGGGATGGCATTCGTTTTGCACTAGAGCGGAATAATGAAGAAGGCGAAGTGGTTGCTGGTGGTTCTACAGTATCTCAACAACTGGCAAAGAATTTGTTTTTATACAATAAGCGTTCGTTTATTCGTAAAGGCCAAGAAACTATCGCAACTTGGATGATGGAGCGGATGTGGTCAAAACGCCGAATTCTTGAGGTATATATGAACTCTGTTGAATTTGGCAAAAACCGATATGGTGTAGAAGCAGCCGCGCAATATTATTATGGTAAAAGTGCGAGAAGCTTAACGCGTGAACAAGCTGCTTTTTTGGCCGCATTATTGCCTGATCCGAAATATTATCAAGATCACCGCAATGATCGTAAACTACAGTATAGAAAACGCGTTATTCTACGTTATATGAATAGCACCCAGATTCCCGAATAATGATGTTTTAAAGATGTGTAAATTTTTTAGTTTTTACCAAATTGTCATATTTTTGCAGCATACTGTTTTATAGAGATTTTGGCTGGATAGAGAATTGAGTTAGACATGAATACAGCGATTACACCAACGACCCCAACAGAATATAGTTATAATGACCGTTACATAAATCGTGAATTGTCTATTCTTGACTTCCATTTGCGTGTATTGGAGCAAGCGGTAGACCCTTTACATCCATTACTTGAGCGAATGAATTTCTTGCTCATTTTTTCACGTAATCTAGACGAGTTTTTCGAAATTCGTGTTGCAGGGGTGATGGAGCAATTTTCTCTGGGCAATGAGAGTCGTAGCCCTGATGGTTTGACGCCAAGACAAGTCTTACAAAAAATCTCTGAAACTGCTCACGCTGCGATTGAACGTCAATATCGTATTTTAAATGAAGAAATCTTACCTAAATTACGTGAAGAAGATATTTGCTTCCTCCGTCGTGGTGAACTAACGCCAGCACAGTCAGCTTGGATTAAGAAGTATTTTCAAGAACAAGTTGCACCTGTATTAACCCCAATTAGCTTAGATCCAGCGCATCCGTTCCCACGTCTCGTAAACAAGAGCTTAAACTTTATTATTACCTTAGAAGGTAAAGATGCTTTTGGCCGTCAAATTGATTTAGCCGTGGTTCCAGCCCCACGTTCATTACCTCGCGTTGTACGACTGCCAGATGAGTTAACAGGTGGTAAAGAACATCACGTCATGCTATCTGCAATTATCCATGAGCATGTGTCCGATTTGTTCCCTGGCATGACAGCAACAGGATGTTATCAATTCCGTGTTACACGTAATGCAGACTTGGCATTAAATGAAGATGTTGAAGATTTAGCAAAAGCTTTAAAAGGTGAATTAAGTTCTCGACGTTTTGGCCGTGCTGTTCGCTTAGAAGTAACTCATAACTGTCCGCAGCATATTTATGAGTACTTATTAGAAGAATTTGATTTAACCGATGAGCAGTTATACAAAGTTGATGGACCTGTAAACTTAGCTCGTCTGGTTTCAAATTTTAAACGCCCTCATTTGCGTTATGACTCGCATACGCCGATTGTGCCTAAAGTGTTTAAAAAGACCGAGAACATTTTCTCTGCAATGCAGAAGCAAGACATTTTACTTCATCATCCTTTTGAATCTTTCGCACCCGTGATTCAGCTACTTCGTGAAGCTGCTCGCGATCCACAAGTATTGGCAATTAAGCAGACGCTTTACCGTAGTGGTGCTGACTCTGAAATTGTACAGATTTTGGCGGAAGCAGCGCGTAATGGAAAAGAAGTGACCGCAGTTATTGAATTGCGTGCCCGCTTTGATGAAGAATCAAATATTGAAGTAGCTAACGTTTTACAAGAAGCGGGGGCTGTCGTTGTTTACGGTATTGTTGGTTATAAAACTCACGCCAAAATGATTATGGTGGTGCGCCGTGAAAATAACAAACTTGTGCGTTACGTTCATTTAGGCACTGGTAACTACCATGCAATGAATGCTCGAATTTATACCGATTATGGTCTCATGACGACCGATAAAGATCTCTGTGAAGACGTGCATCGTATCTTCCAAGAGTTGACTGGTATGGGCAAAATGGCGAAATTGAAAAAGCTATTACATGCACCATTTACCTTACATGCTCAGCTCATCAACTTTATTGATGAAGAAATTGCCAATGCTAAGGCAGGACGTAAAGCTCAAATTATTGTGAAAGTGAATGCCTTAACGGAAGTTCAATTGATCAATAAATTATATGAAGCATCTCAAGCAGGTGTTCAGATTGATTTGATTATTCGTTCTATTTGCTGTTTACGTCCAGGTTTGCCTAACTTATCAGAAAATATTCGTGTACGTTCAATTGTAGGGCGCTTCCTTGAACATACCCGTGTTTATTACTTCAGCAATAATGGTGATGCGCGTATTTACTGCTCAAGCGCAGACTGGATGGATCGTAATTTATTTAACCGTGTTGAAGCATGTTTTCCTGTGGAAGATCCTGCATTGAAAAAACGTATTTATCAACAAGGCCTAGTGAACTATTTGCAAGATAACCAGCAAGCTTGGTTGTTACAGTCAGATGGTACTTGGGTACGTGCTGAGCCAGCAGAGGGTGAAAAATTGCATAATGCTCAAAGAGTACTATTAGAAATGATTAAATAATAAGTTTTAAATTTAATTAAAAAAGCCGACAAAATGTCGGCTTTTTTAATTCACTGAAATTCAAAATAATTTAATTAGTTTTTCTAAATGGTTGTTGGGTATACGATAATAAGTTGAAGCACAGCAAGATGTTTTTAAAATATGTGATTTTTTCCATAAAACATTGAATTTTATAAATATACAAATCATGTGAAATCTACTTTAATACGCCGCATTAAATATACTTAACTTCGGTAAATGAATAAGATGCAATGCTTTATTAGAAATTTACTTATTAGAATACTTTTGGGGATAATGCCAGTGACCGCCTATGCAGATCAGAAGTGTTATGGGGATATCATCGTATTTCAAAGGTTTGATGATCAAGCGATATATCCTTATTTTGCACCCGTTTCCAGTGATAAAACTAAAAAGAGTGAGGTAAGGAATAAAACAATAATCATCCAAAAAAGAAAACAAAAGCAAGATGAGTTTTTAACGCAAAAGAAAAATGAGGAAGTTCACACAAAAAAAGTAGAAGAAAAGAAAAATTCTGAAAATAAAAAACAACTTGATGCTGCGATCGCTAAAGAAATTTTAGAAAATGGTGAAAAAAAGTGGATGGTTCA
Source organism: Acinetobacter sp. 1294243 (assembly GCF_000588015.1). Lineage (NCBI taxonomy): Bacteria > Pseudomonadati > Pseudomonadota > Gammaproteobacteria > Moraxellales > Moraxellaceae > Acinetobacter > Acinetobacter sp. 1294243. Next base: position 71,407 of record NZ_JFXG01000006.1, on the reverse strand, counting down.
GGTTGCATTAGCAGCTAATCAAAATAAAGCAAATCGGGTTCAATCTCAGCTTGAAGCAAAAGGCTATAAGGTTGTCACTAGTTCAACCACTAAAGGAATACGCGTCATGATAGACCCAGCCAATGACTATGCTATCGCACAAATTATTAGAGAAAAAATTATTGCCGATAATAGTTTGAATATGCCGTCTGCTTGGGTGTTTAAGTGGGCATCGCTTACAGCTCAGTAAAACAAAAAGGAGTCCGAAGACTCCTTTTTTTATTCATGTAAATTCGTGGTGATTTTCTGCATAATTTGCAGTAATACGTCAAATTCACTTTGTAGCGGCGTACTTTTACGAGTGACTAATGCTAAAATGCGGCTTGGAGCATCTTCAATTGGTTTTGCAGTAATTTGATCATTAAACTTGATCATACTATTTTCAATTGCAATTTCTGGTAAAAGCGTAAAACCTAAATCAGAAGAAACCATTTCAACTAAAGTTGGTAAAGAGCTTGCTTTTAAACGGTTGTCATTTTTACGTTCACCGATAGGGCATGCACTTAAAACGTGGTCACGTAAACAGTGGCCTTCTTCAAGCAAAATTAATCTCGATAAATCAAGATCATCTAGTGAGTTTGCTTGCAAAGCATTTGTATCTTGCTTACTACATACAAGGTACAAATTTTCTTTCGAGATTTCAGCGACTTTTAGGCCTCTGGTATCAAACGGTAGAGCAAGAACAATCATGTCTAGATTACCGTGTTCTAGACGCTCTACAATTTTTTCACTTTGAGCTTCATGCAGATGCAACTGAATTTTAGGTAACTGCTGATGCACTTCATCAAGTAACCGTGTCAGGATAAAAGGTGCAATGGTTGGGATAACTCCCAAATGCAAATCGCCTGTTAACGGTTCACTCATTTCACGGCTCAAACGCATTAAATCTTGAGCATCTGCTAGTAGTACACGGGCACGAGCAACAACTTGTTCACCCAATGGTGTTAAACGCACATTCTGACGGTCACGCTCTACCAGAACGCCACCTAACAATCGTTCAAGCTCCATGATGCCGCCTGATAACGTCGATTGCGTGACAAAAGAGCGGCGTGCTGCTTCAGTAAAATGCAAAGTTTCCGACAACGTAACTAAATATGATAGCTGTCTTAGTGAGGGTAATGCAGCCATAGTGTCCTAGTATGATGATTTAAAATGATGCGCAAATAAACCGCTAAGCTGAGGAATAAAATGTGCAGGGATATCATGCCCCATTCCATCAATTAATTCAAACTTAGCACCGGAAATTGCTTTTGCTACAGCCTTACCATGACTAGGTGGAAGTAAGCGATCACGAGAGCCATGTAAGACTAACGCGGGTTGCTTAATTTCACGGTCCAGTTGAAGTAAGGAGCCTGTACATAATATTGCTAAAAACTGTTGAAGTACACCAGCAGGATAATAGCTACGTTGATAAAGTTTGCGTGCAGTTTGCATTGCTTCAATCTGGTTGACGTAACCAGGTGAACCAATCAATTGAAATAATTTTAAACTGTGATTAACAATACCATCTTCGTCACGTGACTCAGGTTTGCCAATTAAACTCAAAAGCTGTTTCGGAAAAGGAGGGGGTAAAAAAGGCTGATTATTACTTGTAAACATGAGTCCCAATTTCTCAACCTTTTCAGGATATTTTGCTGCAAGAATTTGAGCGATCATCCCGCCCATTGATGCACCAATGACATGTGTTTTAGTCACGCCTAAGCGGTCAATAAGCATTGATACATCATCTGCCATATCATGCAGAGTATAAGGGGCACCTTGATTACTTAGTCCGAGCGCAAAGCGACCCATCAATTTAACCGTATTTAACCGTTTACCTTCATGACGTACTTTTGAAGAAAGGCCAATATCGCGGTTATCAAAACGAATAACACGAAAACCTTGATCAATGAGTGATTTACAGAAGAAATCCGGCCAGAAAAGCATTTGAGCGCCAAGACCCATAATCAGCAAAATGGTTGGATGTTCCGGTTTTCCACCTACTTCTACATGTAGCTCAATACCATTGCCTAAGTTGACCTTGGTTTCTTGCATGAAAGATGTGTACGGCGAAATGTTAAACTGTAAGGCACTATTCATGTTATTCATTCCTTAAAGGAATACTCACAAAAGAGTATTCCTGATTCAAACCTTATGCTTGGGCTGGAATAAGATCTGGAACAAGCTTTGTTAAAGTTAAGCGTTGTTTACCTGCTGTTGCACCTAACAATACGAAACCACGCAATGTTCCTTCATTGTCAATTGCTTTAGCAAGCATACCATCGTCGAACTCTTCTGTTTCCCAGTTCACTTCTACATTCATTGGAGCTGGTAACACTGTAAGTGGAGCTGCAGGAGTTTTTACTGCAACTGGCATAGCAGGGTAGTGCACGGCAGTTTGTTGTCCGCTGAGGGTTTTTGCAAGAGCACGAGCTTGCTGCATAATCGGCATTACATACGGAAGTAGCGTGCCATTTACTTCAGCGCAATCGCCAATCGCATAAATATCGGCTTTATTTGTTTCAAGTAAACTATTGGTAATAATGCCACGGCTTGTTTGAATATCTGCACTTTTAGCAAGTGAAATATTTGGCTGTAAACCAATCGCTGAAAGAACGATGTCGGCTACCAAAGTTTGGCCGTTTGCGAGTGTAATCGCATAATCTTCGCCATTATTAATTTTACTGACTTTTTCAACGGTTGTGCCTAATGCAAATTTAACACCAGCCTCTTCGAGATTTTGCTGGAATGCAGAAGCAATATGACCTGGCAATAAGCGACCTAATGGTTGAGGTGCCAAATCAATGACAGTAATGTCATATTCACTATGAAGTAAGTCATTGGCGAATTCACAACCAATTAAACCAGCACCTAAAATAACAACACGTTTGTCTTTACGTTGAGCTAGATTTTCACGGAAAGCACGGTAATCAATTAGCGAGTTCACTACATGAATGTCATCACTACCATCGCCTGCAATTGCAAGACGAATTGGGTTAGCACCAACAGCTAAAATCAGTTTTGAATAGGGTTGATTCGAAGTTACCCCATCTTTCTCAAGAACAAGCTCATGACGTTCAGCTAAAATTTCTTTTACAAAAGTGAAAGGCTCAATACGCATATTGAGTTGGGCACCCATTTTAGCAGCATCACCTAAAGCAATCTGTTCAGGTGCTTTTTTACCTGCAAATGCATTTGATAATGTTGGTTTTGCATAATTCACTGCATCATCCGCACAAATCATCACAAGTTCTTGCTCTGGGCTAAGCTTACGAAACTCACGTGCTAAGGTATAACCCGCCATGCCTGATCCGATAATGACGATAGGATGCATTTTTCTCTCCAGAGTTAGAATTGTTTAATTAATACGGTAATGGGTAATATTCGTAAAAAAGACCATGTCAATCATGGCCTTTTGCTTTAAATCATTAGATTTCGATCATTTCGAAGTCAGCTTTTGAAACGCCGCAATCAGGGCAAGTCCAGTCATCAGGGATATCTTCCCATTTTGTTCCAGCTGCAATGCCGTCTTGTGGCCAACCTTCTGCTTCATCGTAAATCCATCCACAAACGATACATTGATATTTTTTCATGAGACTCTCCGCACTGATAAGTTTGCTCAAAGCTGCCTTTCAGTAAAACTATTCCATCTATTAATAATGTAACCACGATCCGGTCAATAATAACCAATGTGCCTTTGATCGGATATCAAATTTTTACGCAGTTCTACATTTAATGTAAAGCAAATAACGGAGTTTAATCATTCGTAAGCAAAGATGAATGGCAGGTTAGGACAAATAAGTGGTTTTTTAGGCAAAACTTGGGCATAAACTAATAATAACTAATACATTCTTAACGTTAATTTTAAACTTAATGTTGTTTGTGAAATTATTGAGAAATAAAAAGTGCCTTCTCATTTAAAAGATTTATATAATAAGAAAGCTAAATAACAACAAATAAAGATTCAACAGATGTCATCATTAAACGCGAAAATTAAAAGTCGACATCATAAAAACGGCATAAATCAGGGAAGTAAAATATGGAAAATTTAGAATATGAAGTAGAGATTGAGGCGCCTATAGAGAAAGTATGGGAATTACTTTGGAATAGCGAGACATATAATGCTTGGACAAAATTTTTTGCCCCAGATTCCTCAATGTGTACCGATTGGCAAATTGGTGGTAAAACTTATTTCTTAGATGGCGAAGGCAATGGCATGGTTTCCACCATTGAAGAATTGAAAAAGCCGGAAATCTTGATTTTTAAACATTTAGGAATGATTAAGGACGGTAAGGAAGATTTAGAAAGTGAAGAAGTTAAAGGCTGGAGTGGTTCCCAAGAAAAATATTTTTTGAGCCAGCACGATAGTGTAACTACTTTAAAAGTCGAATTAGCCACCTTACCTGAATACATGGGTATGTTGAAAAGTGGCTTCGTTCAAGGATTTGACGTAATCAAGAAATTGGCAGAAGAAAAATAGGCAATCTGCATTAATTTAAGCCAAATATTTTTTATAAATTTTCATAATCAAATCATTGAGGCGAGAAGGATAGGCCAAACGATGATGTCCGCCTTCAAAGGTTTCAATATTCATGTAGGGCGCAAGTTTTTCTTGAACCTGATACATATCAAGTTGCTCATCTCCTAATTCTAAATAAGCCATTTTAGGATTAGAGTGAGTAAGTTCTTCTTCGGAAAGCTGAGGGTAGTCTGCCCGAAAATTAGGGGTAAGACTTGGATTTGCCACAATCACAGCTAATTTATGTTGAGCGGCAGTTTTTAAGGCCCAATATCCTCCAAGGCTGTGACCAACCAGTAAATCAGGTTTGATCGTCTGAATAGCCTGATGATAAAAGTACTCAACAGATGCATAACTTAAGTTACGATAATCAACGTCAATACAAAATTTTTCAGGATGTGAAATGGCGTGGAACTTTGTCGATTCACGAGAAGAATCCAAGCCATGTAAAAATAAAATTTTCATTATTTACGACACAATCTCATTGATAAAATACAAGGCAAATAGGGCCTTTGAATATCGAGGTTATTTGGATTTTTTTATATTTTACTAAAAGCTTTAAAAAATGATCTTAGCGATTGGTCTAAGTCATTTTTCCTTTAAAAAGTACTGCTCTTTTCTATAAATTGTCTTTTTTCATTTTTGTTTGATTGAAATCATTCGAAAAACTCCTGCAATCTGTTAAGCTATGCCACTTCATTTTTACTTAATCGAGGCAGAGATGACGCAACAAAACGCTCAATCGACTTCTGAACCAACTATTTCCGAAAACGATTTAATTGCACAGCGTCATGCCAAATTAAAGCAAATCCAAGATGTTGCGAAGGAAACTGGAAAGAGTCCTTGGCCAAATACTTTTAAGCGTGAACATTACGCAGCTGATCTACAAGAACAATTTAAAGATCAGTCGAAAGAACAAATTGAAAGCGCTGAGCATGTCTATGTAAAAGTGGCTGGCCGTGTCATGTTAAACCGTGGTTCTTTCATGGTGATTCAAGACATGACAGGTCGTATTCAGTTATATGTTGACCGTAAAGGCTTACCAAAAGATATTCTTGAAACTATTAAAGGTTTAGATCTTGGTGACATTATTGCTGCCGAAGGTTATATCGGACGTTCAGGCAAAGGTGACTTATATGTTCATCTTGAAGGTTTTGAACTTCTTACAAAATCTCTTCGTCCGTTACCAGATAAATTTCATGGCTTAAATGACACAGAAGTTAAGTACCGTAAACGCTACCTTGACTTAATTGTGAATGAAGAAACACGTAAGACTTTTGAAATCCGTGCCAAAGTTGTTGCAGGTATTCGAGCATTCTTAAACAATGAGCGTTTCATGGAAGTTGAAACGCCAATGATGCATGTGATTCCAGGTGGTGCTTCTGCACGTCCATTCGAAACACATCACAATGCTTTGGATATGCCTTTATTCTTACGTATTGCGCCTGAACTTTATTTGAAGCGTTTAGTTGTGGGTGGTTTTGAGCGTGTGTTTGAAATCAACCGTAACTTCCGTAATGAAGGGGTGTCAACACGTCACAACCCTGAATTCACGATGATCGAGTTTTATCAGGCATATGCTGATTATAAAGACCTAATGGCATTGACTGAAAATATGCTTGAAAAGTTGGCTTTGGATATTCTAGGTACAACTGATGTTCCTTACCAAGGTGAAGTATTTAGCTTCAAAGGACCATTCAAGAAAATCTCTATGTTCGATGCGATCTTAGAGAATAATCCGCAGTTCACACCTGAAAATGTAGGTGATCGCGAGTTTCTTGCAAAATTTATTCGTGAAGAGTTGAAAGAAGAGGTTAAGCCAGGTTTTGGTTTAGGTAAGCTTCAAACAATCGTATTTGAAGAAACTGTTGAAACTAAACTTCGTCAGCCAACATTTATTACTGATTACCCAGCGGAAACTTCTCCATTGGCGCGTCGTAATGATGACAATCCACACGTTACAGATCGTTTTGAATTCTTCATCGGTGGTCGCGAGTTAGCAAATAGCTTCAGCGAGTTAAATGACCCAATCGATCAAGCTGAGCGTTTCCAAGCGCAAGTTGCTGAAAAAGACGCTGGTGATGATGAAGCAATGCATTACGATGCAGAGTTTGTTGAAGCACTTGAATATGGTTTACCTCCAACAGCAGGTGAAGGTATTGGTATTGACCGTTTGGTTATGTTATTTGCTGACGCACCAAGTATTCGTGATGTAATTTTATTCCCGCATATGCGCCGTAAAGAAGGTTAATCTTCTAAGATGCAAAAAGGCAGTATTTATACTGCCTTTTTTATTACTTTTTATATCTAGAAACTTACCTAATTATACTAATCTTAAGATAGCGTTAAAAAATGTAATTGCACAGTTTAACAATTGCAAAGTTGTGATAAAAAATTTAAGGTGTTGCTCATAAATAACTTTGAGAATTGGCTGGCATGTTTCTAAGAAAAACACTTTCAATTGCAATATTGGCAACTGCTTCATCCGCTATTTTTGCACAAGGTTTAGTGCTAAATAATGAAGACTTACGTACCGACTTAAACTGGTTAAATCAACAAGGTGTTATCAGTATTAGCACTTCAACTTGGCCGTTAAGTGGTGATGAAATTCAAAGAGCACTTTCTCAAGCAAAAGTGACGCATCCAGCTCAACAAAAAGTTATTAATTCAGTACTTAATGCGTTAAAAGCAGATAACAATACAGTTAAAGTGGGTGCTTTTGCTGAATCTGATATTAAAAATATTCCACAAGCATTTGGCGATAACCAAAAATCACAGTACCAAGGTTCATTAGAGTTTAATGCTGGCGGTGAAAACTGGGATGCTAAAATCCGAGTAAATGCAGAAAAAGATCCTCAAATTGATAATGGACAAGACGTTAATGTTGAAGGTTCATATGTCGCTGGTAAACTTTGGAATCAATGGGTAGTTGCAGGTCAAATTCCAACATGGTGGGGACCTGGACACGATGGTAGCTTAATTCGTGGTGATGCTAGTCGACCAGTTTATGGGGTAACTGCACAACGTGCTGTGCAAAATGCTTTTGAGACAAAATGGTTGTCTTGGATTGGACCTTGGCAATACCAAGCTTTTGCTGGTCAATTAGATGATTATAAAATACATAATGCAAAATTAATTGGGATGCGTTTAACTGCACAACCATTTCCTGCTTTAGAACTTGGTGCTTCTAGAGCGATTCAAATTGGTGGAGATGGTCAGCCAAATAGTTTTAAAGCCTATTGGAATGCGATTATCGGTAAAGATAATGGTTGTACTGAAAGTAGTTGTGTGGGCGAAGATAATGCATCTAATCAGTTAGCAGGTTTTGATGCTCGTTTACAATTACAACCGTTGTTTAATATCCCAGTCAGTGTTTACGGGCAATATGTAGGGGAAGATGAGGCGGGGGGTTTACCATCTAAAAAAATGTATTTGGCTGGAGCAGATTATTCTTCAATAGTTAATAATATGCCTTATCAACTCTATGCTGAATGGGCAGATACACGTACAAATGGTGATGCAAGAGGGATTTCATATAATCACCACCAATATACAGATGGCTATTATCAACATGGTTTCTCGTTAGGTCATGCGATGGGTGGTGACGGGCAAATGTATTCAGTGGGTGGTGATATCCGCTTTGATGTCATGAACCGTTTAAGTGGTCGTGCAATGGTGGTTAAAGTTAACCAATCTAACTTGGCAATCAATAAAGCATTCCCTAAAGATGATGAAATTAAAGCGCTTGATTTAACATGGACGCATTTCATCAAACCTGATCTTCCATTAAAAATTAATGGATGGGTAAGTGATTCGGATCTTGAGGGTAATGATGTAGGCGCATCTATTGGTATTGAAATTCCATTAGAACGTAAAATGTTTGGTTTCTAAGATTAGATTATGTTTTAAAAAAAGAGAAGCGATTAATGCTTCTCTTTTTTTATGGTTTTTAAAGAAATCTAAAGACTAGAACATGATTTGCTTAAGTTGACTATACAAGCTAGGATTACAAAGTTATGCATGTGAATCAGCATATTACATGTATATGATTAAATCGAATATCAATATGAAAAAACAAGCAAAAGGAATCGGTTTTAAATCACTATAATGCATAACTAATGCTATAAGCCATATAAAGGCTTGTGGTTTGATTATCTATCACGAAAAATTGGAGTTGTTATGGCACTCGTTCCTCCACATGGTCTTCTAGGTGGTGGTTTAATACTACTTCTAGATTTTATGGGCAAAATGGATAGAGAAGGGCGTGTTCATGACTGAATCAAGACTTACACATCTCAAGCAACTTGAAGCTGAGAGTATTCATATTATCCGTGAAGTAGCCGCAGAATTTGAAAATCCAGTCATGCTTTACTCAATTGGTAAAGACTCGGCTGTGATGCTTCATCTTGCATTGAAGGCATTTTATCCTGCAAAACTTCCTTTCCCTTTATTACATGTAGATACGGGCTGGAAGTTTAAAGACATGATCGCGTTTCGCGATAACATGGCAAAAACACATGGTTTTGATTTAATTGTTCATCAGAATAAAGAAGGCCGTGAAGCAGGAATCAACCCATTTGATCATGGCAGTTCGAAATATACGGATATTATGAAAACCCAGGCTTTAAAACAGGCTTTGGATAAATATCAGTTCGATGCTGCTTTTGGTGGTGCGCGCCGTGACGAAGAAAAATCACGTGCGAAAGAGCGCGTATATTCATTCCGTGATAGTAAACATCGTTGGGATCCTAAAAACCAACGTCCTGAACTTTGGAACCTTTACAATGGTAAAGTGAACAAAGGCGAAAGTATTCGTGTATTCCCTTTATCTAACTGGACTGAGTTGGATATCTGGCAATATATCTATTTAGAAAATATTCAAATCGTTCCTCTTTATTTCTCTGCTGTTCGTCCAGTAGTAGAGCGTAGCGGTACGTTAATCATGGTTGATGATGAGCGTATGCGTCTAAAAGAGGGTGAAGTTCCACAGATGAAGTCTGTACGTTTCCGTACGCTTGGCTGTTACCCGTTAACTGGTGCAGTTGAGTCTGAAGCAGATACGTTACCTGAAATTATCCAAGAGATGCTTTTAGCCACGAGTTCTGAGCGTCAAGGTCGTATGATTGACCATGATGAAGCGGGCTCAATGGAAAAGAAAAAGCAAGAAGGCTATTTCTAAGACAATTTCTAAATTTGTGGAGTTTGAGCAATGTCTCATCAATCAGAATTAATCAGTCAAGATATCTTGGCCTATTTAAAGCAACATGAACAAAAAGACCTTCTACGCTTTTTGACTTGCGGTAACGTAGACGATGGTAAAAGTACGCTTATTGGACGTTTACTCTACGATTCAAAATTGATTTATGAAGATCAATTGCAAGCAGTAACGCGTGACAGTAAAAAAGTAGGAACTACGGGTGATGCACCAGACTTGGCGTTACTAGTAGATGGCCTTCAAGCAGAACGTGAACAAGGTATTACCATTGACGTAGCTTACCGTTATTTCTCAACAGAAAAGCGTAAGTTTATTATTGCGGATACCCCAGGGCATGAGCAATATACACGTAACATGGCAACAGGTGCGTCAACTGCGGACTTGGCAATCATCTTGATTGATGCGCGTTATGGTGTACAAACTCAAACTCGTCGCCATACGTTTATTGCGAGTTTGCTTGGTATTAAAAATATCGTTGTTGCAATCAATAAGATGGACTTGGTTGAATATTCACCTGAACGTTTCACTGAAATTCAGATTGAATATGATGCTTTCGTAAGCCAATTAGGTGATCGTCGTCCAGCCAATATTCAGTTTGTACCAATCTCTGCCTTAAATGGCGATAATGTTGTGAATCCGTCAGCTCATACGCCGTGGTACAAGGGTCAAACCTTGATGAGCATTCTTGAGTCGGTGGAAATCAGTCGTGAATCGAATAAACACGAATTCCGTTTCCCTGTTCAGTATGTAAACCGTCCAAATCTTGATTTCCGTGGTTTTGCGGGTACCGTTGCTTTAGGTGAAATCAATGTTGGTGATGAGATTGTTGCACTGCCATCAGGTAAGCGTTCAACAGTTAAAGAAATCGTTACTTTTGATGGAAACCTTGAGCAGGCTGTAGCGGGTCAAGCGGTTACATTGACCCTCAATGATGAAATTGATATTAGCCGTGGTAACGTTTTGGTACGTGCTGGCGAGCAACCATTAATTTCACGTAGTGTTCGTGCTTCAGTGGTGTGGATGAATGAGCATCCGCTCGTGAAAGGTAAGTTATACAACGTTAAGATTGGTACCCAGACTGTTCCTGCTAAAGTCACTAATATTCACTATCGAGTGAATGTGAATACACTTGAACATACTCATGTGGAAGAGCTTGAGTTAAATGCAATTGCAGATGTTGTAGTTGAGTTCGATGCGCCAGTTGTGTTTGATCAATATCAAGATTCTCGTTATACAGGTTCATTCATCTTCATTGACCGCTTAAGCAACGTAACGGTTGGTGCTGGTATGGTTGAGGCTGCTGTTGAATGGACTGCACATAGTAATCCTGTAACAGCTGAAGATCGTGCTGCACGTTTGGGCCAAAAGCCAGCGGTGATTGGGATTTCTGCACAGTTAATCGAGAAATCTCAAGTTTTAGAAAGCTTATTGATCCAACAAGGTGTAGTTGCGATTGCAAAAGCCAACTTAACTGCTGAGCAAATTACTTTATTGCGTGAGACAGGTGTTGTAGTTATTACTACGGCTGTGGATGGCACAGATACAGAAGTTACTGCTGAAACCGTTGAAGAAGCAGTTGAAAAAGTTGTTGAATTAGTCCGTCTTTAATAGGCTGAATTAATTTTGAAAAAACCCGCCTAAGCGGGTTTTTTTTATTGGGTTTAGAAAATACTTTGAGCTTTTAAAGTTAAATATTCTCTTAAATCTTTAGGATAGCTCTGAATCATCTTTAAAAATATATCTCGATCACCTTGATATAAGGCACGTGTTGCTTCTTCGTAATTTGGCATATTGCCCAACATGGCAGACATAAAACGGTCGATGGCTTGTTTAGCGAGCATAATATTACCTTCAGAATTTGGGTTATTTAACTCTTTATCAATTAACTTACGAATTACTGCTGATGCACTCGCACTTTGTTGATCTAACCAATTCCAATGTTTTTTCTGTAAAGTGATTTCACGAGAAATTACTCCGAGTTTAGGTCGTCCAACTTTTTTAATTTCTTCCGGTTCACCATAACGTTGATGAAATTCTTGTTCCGAACCAGAAAGATCAAGATCAATTTGTTGACCTGTTTGATCATTAAAAATCAGAATATTTTCCGTTGTTTTCGGAAGATCTTTGAGTTTTTTTGCAAGTTCAATAAGGGAGTCACTCGCAATAAGCGTGCTTCCAGTGAAGGCAGTATAGGTGAATTTAGTATTCATTTTAGCCATATATTTTTATCTGGGTAAAATAATATTATCAGGGTAAAATTAATTTGGCAAATAATTAAAATTATAACCAAAGAATTATTTGATTTTATGAGTGTAGTCTATGAAGTTAGGACTATAAAAATAGTCAAGATAATGAGCTATTTAAAATTTTACTCTGTTTTAGTATCGCTTTTATGAGAGAATACGCCTTTAGTTGTATGTATAGAGACTCCTATGTTTGAGCAATCTCCTGAATCTTTAAGCGATATCGAAATTTTAGACATTTTACAGTCGATGAAAAAAGATAAGCTAGATACGGAAGCAAATGAGATCATCCGTAACGGGGGAAAAGCAGGACGTCAGGAAGCACATAAACAGGCTTTAGTGGCACTGAATACAAATTTTGAAGAAAAGTTTGTAGAGGCAGTTACTCTTGCACTAGGTTTAAATGCAGCTCAAGCTAAAAAAATTCGCTATAAAAAAGATCGAATTCGTATTTTAAAAGCGCGTGGTATTGATTATTTAGCTATTGATGGTGCAGAAACAGCGCAAGTTTTGGCACAAATTTCACAAGCGATTGTTCGAGAAGATGCAATAGTTACTCATGACTTACATGACATCTTCCCATTTTGGAAAGAAGGTTGGCCAATGGTGCAATTTGATAATGCCTATAAAATTTTAGAAGAAGATATTAGCTTGCACTTTCATGCGTTCTTAGACGCCATGATTGAATATATAAATAAATAAAAATAAAAGCCCCGTTTGGGGCTTTTATTTATAGGGGAATAATTAAAGTGTACTAAAGAGCGGGAAAACGCCAATCACTAATGCAGTGCCCATCAAAACCATACATGTTATAAATGCCCATTTAAATGTGAACTTTTGATGATCTGCAAAGTCAACTTTAGCAAGACCGCATAACAAGTAAGTTGATGGAACAAGAGGCGATAGTAAGTGTACTGGTTGACCTACAATTGATGCACGAGCAATAGCTTCTGGGCTAATACCGTAATGTGAAGCCGCTTCAGCAAGAATTGGTAAAACACCATAGAAGAATGCATCATTTGACATAAAGAATGTCAAAGGCATACTGACTAAAGCGGTAATCGGTGCAAGATATGGACCCATGCTTGGAGGAATCATTGCGACGAATTCTTTAGACATCGCCTCAACCATACCTGTACCAGATAGAATACCTGTGAAAATACCTGCTGCGAAAATTAAACCTACAACAGCTAAAATACTATCTGCATGCATTGCGATACGCTTTTTCTGCATATCAACATCAGGATAGTTAATCAGCATTGCAATACAGAACGCTAGCATGAATAGCACTGACATTGGCAAAATGCCTTTGATTAATGCAATCATGAGAATAATAGTAAGTACCATATTTACTTTACGTAAATGTGGACGCGTCGCTTCAGGGTCTTTCGACACTGTAATATTGTCACCATGATGACTTTCAAGCTCAATCACGCCTAAACGTTTTTGCTCATAACGGCCATATAAATATGCCAAGAAGAATAACCAACCAATACTAATGATCATTGGAAGGATCATTGGTACGAAAATATGGCTTGGATCAACTTGTAACGCACTTGCAGCACGAGCAGTAGGGCCACCCCATGGCGTTAGGTTCATTACACCACTACATAACAGCATAAGCGCAGTCATGATGAGTGTGTTCATTCCTAGACGTTGATAAAGTGGCAACATTGCAGCCACACAGATCATATAGGTGGTTGAGCCATCACCATCTAAAGAAACGAGAGTGGTTAAAAAGACAGTTCCTAGAGTAATTTTTAAAGGATCGCCTTTAACTTTTTTCAAAATCCATTTAACCGGGGGGTCGAAAAGACCTGCATCGATCATTAAGGCAAAATACAAAATTGCGAATAAAAGCATTACGCCAGTTGGCGCTAATTTTTTGATGCCATCCAGCATCATCTCACTGAGACCTTTAAGTTCAATGTGACTTAAACTTTCAAAGTAATGACCTAGGCCCCAAGCAATGAGAGAAAAAATAAACGGGATGAGAATTAAAGCAATAATAGGGCTTAAACGTTTGGACATGATTAAGTACATGAAGCACAAAATCATGCCAACACCAAGTAATGTCAGCATACAATCAATCCTTTGCCTATAGTTTTACTGAACAAGTTTATTCAAAACTCTGACCTTGGTTATTCTTATTAATTTTTATTAAAAAGACAAATAATATATTTAGTTTATTTGGTTAATATATATTCGTTTGGATGGGTATATTTAGATGAAATACTGAACATATATATTAAGATTATAATGGTTTTATAATAAATGAATGCTATTATAAAATAATATAAAGGTATTATAAAAATAAAAATTATATGGCATTTTTTTTAATTATATATATTTTGATGAGTGAAATGAGAAGAAGAAGCATTTAGGGGCTTACTTTGAGCTAAGCTACATAAGTTTGTTTGCAATGTAAATGGGGCTTAATCACTTTATAAGCAGTTAAGAGATATAGATTATTTTATTAATTTTCAGTATTTAAGCTTTAATAGAGTTGTTAAATAAAATAATAATACTTTTAGATTAAAAGAGCAAATTGAATAAATGAATCTAAAATAATTATTACATATATTTAAAAAAGTTATTTAGTTTTAAAAAAATACCCCAGCTAAATTGTGGGGCATTTAAATTAATAACGATTAGTTTTCATCAATTGATGAGTGTGTTTCGGTTTGTTCTAAAATCCGAGTTACAAGAAGTTGGTCAATTTTAAAATGGTCGACATCGACAACTTCAAATTTATATCCACCAAATTCCACAAAATCTGCTGGACGGGGAATTTTGCGTAAACGGTACATCATGAAACCTGCAAGCGTCTCATAGTTTTCTTCATCAGGCATTTCATCAATTTCAAGAGCATGTCTTAGATCATCAATTGGTGTACTGCCATCAATTAACCATGAGTTATTATCACGTTTAATGATTTGCTGTTCTTCTTCAATAGGAGTAACCCAATCACCCATAACTGTGATCATGATATCGCTTAATGTAATCACTCCGACAACAAGTGCATATTCATTGATAACGACAGCAAATTTCTCTTTTGTAGAACGAAAACGGTCAAGTAGTTCAGAGAGTGTGAGAGTGTCGGGAATCATGAGTACAGTACGAATAGTAGACTCATTCAATTGAGTTGGTGATTGATTATTTAAAATGCGTACTAAGAAATCTTTAGCATCAACATAACCAATAACCTGATCAATATTTTCATTACACACTAAAAATTTCGAGTAAGGATATTCTGCTAATTTTTGACGAATACTATCTTCATGTTCATTTAAGGTGAAGTAAACGACGTTTTCGCGTGTCGTCATGCTTGAAGGTACAGTACGTTCTTCTAGTTCAAAAACATTCTCAATAAAGTGGTGTTCTTGTTTTTGAAGTACGCCAGCTTGAGCACCTGCATCCATGACTGCTGAGATATCATCAAAAGTAATGTTATCTTCGCGTGTTGTATTGACTTTAAACAAGCGAAATAACAGATTCGCAATAGCATTAATTCCCCAAGCTAAGGGTTTACACACCTTAATAAAAACTTGAATCGGGTTAATAACGCTAATTGCAATTTTTTCAGGTGCAATCATTGCCAAGCGTTTTGGCATGAGATCGGCAAATAAAATAAATAGAGAAGTTACTAAAGTGAAGGAGAGGGCAAAACCGATAGTTTGTGTCCAAGGACCTTCATAAAAGCGGTCAACTAAAGTGACAAAAAAGGGACGAAAAGCAGCTTCACCCAAAATACCGCCTAAAATTGCAACTGCATTTAGGCCAATTTGAGAAGCTGCAAAAAAATCGGCAGATTGTTCTTGTAGATCAAGTACTTGTTGGGCACGTTCTTCGCCAGCTTCGGCTAAAATTTTTAACTTTACTTTTCTGGCACCAGCCAATGCAATTTCAGTTAAAGATAAAAAGCCTGCTGCGATGATGAGCAGTACGATGATAATGATATTTTGAAAGAGACTCACAAATCACCCGAGGTTCATCATTATTATGACTATGTTTTAACACAAAAAAGCGCTGAGGTAATCAGATTGATTGCTCAGCGCTTGAAGATAATGTCTAAAATCGACAATTAAATTAAAATTTATTTAATAGTGAGAAAATTGTGAATTGTTGGTTAGAAATTCACGGTTTTCTTCTTCAATCATTTGACGAGCAACAAATAAAATAAGTTGGCGTAACCAGCGATGAGCAGGATGATGATGTAATAACGGACACCAAGCCATTTTGAGTTCAAATTCTGGAATATAAAAAGGAGGATCCTTTATAACCAGTTTAGGATTTTGAGTTTGTAGGCGCGCCATTCGAGTTGGAAGGGTGGCAATCAAGTCAACATTTTGAGCAAGTAATGCTGGCATTTGGTAGTGACGGGTAAATACAGAAATTTTACGACGTTGACCAATACGTTCTAATGCCTGATCAATCCAGCCTAAACCGCCTTGTTTATCTGGATTTACACCAAAACCTACGCCCATACCTGTTTTAGAAACCCAGATATGTTGTGCATCTAAATAACTTTTGAGGTTCAAATGAGTTACTGCAGGGTGTTTGTCATTAAGGATACAGCTGAAACTATCACGCCAAACTAAAACTTGGTGGAAACTTTGCGGTATTTCATTAAATCTATTAATCGCAAGATCAACTTTACCTTGTTCCATGTCTCTATAAGACACATCACTTGGTGTAAGAAAGTCGAGTACAACATTGGGAGCTTCAGAGCGTAGAGCTTTGACAAGGCGCGGGACTAAAGTTGCCTCGGCATAGTCAGATGTCATAATGCGGAAAACGCGATTACTTGTATAAGGGCGGAATTCGGTACGGGGTTCCAAAATCATGGAGAGATCAGAAAGGGCATCACGAATACGAGGTTGTAATTCAAGTGCACGTTCTGTTGGGGTCATCCCTTCGGAAGAACGGATAAGAAGTGGATCATTAAATAAATTACGTAAGCGACGTAAAATATTACTCATTGCAGGCTGAGTTACCCCAAGCTGTTCGGCTGCGCGCGTAACATTTTTTTCACGAAGAAGTACATCAAGATATATTAATAGATTAAGATCTACTCGCTCCAGATTCATAAAAAAAATACCGAAAATAAAACCCTGAAATTGTTTCAAATTATGCCATATTTAATAATCATTGTGTGAAAAAATGATGAGAAAAGCGACATTTTTTGTAGGAATTAAGTAGGGTGGAAAGGCGTTTCAAAGGCACGATTTTACTGTCTTTGCTTAGTTTTGAATGAAAGAAATCTAAATAGAATATATTTATAAATAATTTTTCAATTTCTAGCATATGAATTGACTTTTTGCATTGGCAAAAATAGGCTAATTTACAATTGACTTTTAGATTTAAAAATGAGTGGAAAATCTCCAAAAATTGTATAAAAATAAGACTTAGTGAGTTTTTAGAATAAAACTCTATACTCCTTTAGGATAATTTTATTTTTATAAACAAAGTGTTAAGGTTTTTGGTTTTATCTATAATATCGATTTATTGGTATATTTTTTAAATAAATACTGAAGATTAACAAAGGATATTGGATTAATTGATTGGCTAAGTCTAAGCTGTGCTCATGATGAAGCAGCTGGTGTCATAAGAAATTTAAGTAACGTGACTCTAGGCTTCGATCGATGAAATCCTAAAATGAATACAGGACAATATCATGACTACATATCAAACAGCGATTGATGCAGTACGTCAATTAAAAGCAAAATTCGGCAACACTTGGGCAGACATTAGCCCAGAAGATGCTGCTCGTATGCAACTTCAAAACCGTTTCAAAACTGGTTTAGATATTGCTAAGTATACAGCTGCGATTATGCGTCGTGATATGGCTGAATACGATGCTGACTCAAGCAAATACACTCAATCATTAGGTTGCTGGCATGGTTTCATCGCACAACAAAAAATGATTGCGAACAAAAAATATTTCGGTACTACAAGCAAACGTTATATCTACCTTTCTGGTTGGATGGTTGCTGCTCTTCGCTCTGAATTTGGTCCACTTCCTGACCAATCTATGCACGAGAAAACTTCTGTTCCTGCATTGATCGAAGAAATCTATACTTTCTTACGTCAAGCTGACGCAAAAGAATTAAACGATTTATTCCGTGCGCTTAAAAAAGCACAAGAAGCTGGTGATACTGCTAAAGCAGCTGAAATCACAGCTCAAATCGACAACTTTGAAACTCACGTTGTGCCAATTATTGCGGACATCGATGCTGGTTTCGGTAACGAAGAAGCAACTTACCTACTTGCTAAGAAAATGATCGAAGCTGGTGCTTGTGCGCTTCAAATCGAAAACCAAGTTTCTGATGCTAAACAATGTGGTCACCAAGCTGGTAAAGTAACTGTTCCACACGAAGACTTCATCGCTAAGATCCATGCATTACGTTATGCATTCTTAGAAATGGGTCTTGAAGAAGGTATCATTGTTGCGCGTACTGACTCTGAAGGCGCTGACTTGACTCAAAAAATCCCAGTGGTTAAAGAGCCAGGTGACATCGCTTCTCAATACATCAGCTACTTAGATACTCAAGAAATTGACATTGCTGATGCTCAAGAAGATGAAATCTTAATCAAGCGTGATGGTAAATTACACCGTCCTAAGCGTTTACCTTCTGGCTTATATCAGTTCCGTGCTGACACTCAAATTGACCGTGTTGTACTTGACTGTGTGTCTAGCTTACAAAATGGTGCTGACCTTCTTTGGATCGAAACTGCGACTCCAAACGTAGAAGAAATCGCACACATGGTTAACCGTGTTAAAGAAGTTGTTCCAAATGCTAAGCTTGTTTATAACAACAGTCCATCATTCAACTGGACTTTAAACTTCCGTCAACAAGCTTACGACCGTTGGGTTGCTGAAGGTAAAGACGTTTCTGCATATGACCGCGCTAAATTAATGAGTGCTGAATATGACAACACTGAATTAGCTGCTGATGCTGATGACAAGATCCGTACTTTCCAAGCAGATGCTTCTCGTGAAGCGGGTGTATTCCATCACTTGATCACACTTCCGACTTACCACACTGCTGCTCTTTCTACTCATGAGCTTGCACAAGGTTACTTCGGTTCTGAAGGTATGTTGGCTTATGTTGCTGGCGTACAACGTAAAGAAATCCGCGGTGGTATCGCTTGTGTTAAACACCAAGCAATGGCGGGTTCTGACATCGGTGATGATCACAAAGAAATCTTCTCTGGTGACAATGCTCTTAAAGCACATGACGATGCTAAAAACACAATGAACCAATTCGCAGCTCACTAAGAATTGATTCATAAAAAAACCCGCTCAAATGAGCGGGTTTTTTTAATTATTAAAAATTATTTTTTCAAAACATAGTGTTCGGCTAAAGAGCCTTCAACTTTTTTACCTTCCATATCTAAAGCAGTTGCAGTATTTTCACCAATAAAGAATTTACGGTTTTGGCCTTTATCATCTAAGGTAATGACTGAAGTAT
Organism: Acinetobacter sp. 1294243; assembly: GCF_000588015.1. Classification (NCBI taxonomy): domain Bacteria; kingdom Pseudomonadati; phylum Pseudomonadota; class Gammaproteobacteria; order Moraxellales; family Moraxellaceae; genus Acinetobacter; species Acinetobacter sp. 1294243. The sequence goes on along the minus strand of NZ_JFXG01000006.1, from coordinate 51,937 downwards.
TATCTTTGTCGAAAGTAAAGGTACCATGGGTTTCAAATGGGTTTGTATCACCTTTACCAAGATAAGTTTCGGTCAGCTCGTAGGTTTTATCATCTTTAAGTTCTAATTCAGTTTTAATACCTTCACAGTCCGCACATGGGAGAGTGCCTTTATATGTGCCGTCCCAATCGAGTGAGTTTTCAGCTATGTGTGCGGTATCTACAGCATTATTATTTGCTTCAGTGGTTTGCGCTGGAGCAGATGCTTGAGTTGTCGTCTCGGCTTTATTTTCATTTTTGCTACAAGCGGCAAGAAGGATACTTAAGAGTGCTACTGATAACAATGTTTTTTTCATGATGATCTAAACCTCGGAAAATAAATAAAAAACAAGTAAACAGGCTATGAAATATAAGAGCCTAATAAAAGTTTAAGTATGTAATTTAATTTTAACAAAAGGTAAAGTGAGTGAAATTTAATCAAAAAGAAAGATATAAAATTAAAAAAAGTATCCACTAAAAAATTAAGTGAATACCTTTATATATTAAGGTTGAGAAGAAACCCCACCTAAAGAATCACAAGCTGATTTATAAAGTTGATATTGTTGCTTTAAAACTTCATCGAGCGGCATGTCGAATAACTCTTCACCATTCTTGTAACTTTCTACATATGAAGTCGCCTTTTCTTTGCTTACCGCTAAAGACTGCTGGTAGTAAGAATTGATTGAGCTTGTTGCAATCTGACTTGTCTCAACATTTTTACATTCAAAATTATGGAGAATTTTTTCTGCACGTTTGACCTCACTAGATTGGCCAAAAATACACCCAGTTAAAAAGACAAGTGGCGTTAACACGAAAAAAAGTTTCATGGAGAGCAAGTATGGAAGCAACGGTGGGCGCTATTGTATAAATAATTCCATGAGTTACTGTGGTTTTATGTTAGACATTGATTGTTTTTTAACTCATTAAAATCAAAAAATTGTATCTAATTTTATCATTTTGCTTATTTTTATATTTGGTGCGTATTTTGCTTATAACTTTAAGCACTTATTTTGAACATATGAACCAGAATGAATCAGGTACAAACGTTTTCAAAAAACTCTTTAGCACCATTTTGGTATGCGCGATTAGAGCTCGGATTTTGTTTTGAAAATTCGCGCACCATAATGAGTCATAGAAAGCACCATGGCCCTGTAAGGGTGCAAAAAATGCTCTGGCCTGAAAAAACAGGCGTATGTCATGCGATTATTGTACATCCTCCAGCAGGAATCGCAGGAGGAGATCATCTTACTTTTCAAATTGAAACCAAAGATCAAGCTCATGCGGTTGTAACGACTCCTGGTGCGGGAAAGTGGTATAAAACCAATGGGAAGCAGGCCTTTCAGCATATTCATCTTCATGTCCGAGATCGGTCTATTTTGGAGTGGGTTCCACAAGAAACGATGCTGTTTGATGGAGCTCTAGCACACTCAGAAACTCATATTCATCTTGATCTTGCTGCCAGTTTTATTGGCTGGGATATGTTGGTACTCGGGCGGCAGGCACGCGCTGAACGTTTTGTGCAGGGAAGTTATCACAACCAGTTTAAGTTGTGGCGAGAACAAAAATTATTGGTTGCAGATACATTGTTTTTTGAGGGTGAAGACCGTTGGCTTAGTTCGTGTTTAGGTATGAATAATCAAGCAGTAATGGGAAGTTTTTGGGCCGTAGCACCTGAGAAATATCGGTCATCATTTTATTTAGAACAACAGCTCGAACTCATTCGCGAATTGATGATGCGTATGCAAGCACCTGTAACTTTAACATTATTAGATGATGTAGTTTGTGCGCGTTTCTTGGGAAATGATGTCCGACATTGCCATGATGCATTTGCGGCAATAAGAGCAAGATTAAGACGTTATTGGTTTGAATTAGATGAAGAATTTCCGAGAATTTGGAGAACCTAAGTTACGTTAAATTGCGTATTTAAAAAACGATTAAAACAAGTATGCTGCTTTTGAGCACGTATTTTGCTTAAAGAAAGTTAGATGCTATTTAGGAAAGAGATATGGAACTCAATCCAACAGAAAAAGATAAATTACTTATTTTTACCGCAGGGCTGGTCGCTGAGCGCCGTAAAGCTCGTGGCTTAAAGCTAAATTATCCGGAAGCTATCGCTTTTATTTCTGCTGCTTTGCTTGAAGGGGCGAGGGATGGTATGACGGTGAGTGACTTGATGCATTACGGAACAACTTTATTAAAGCGCGAAGATGTGATGGATGGTGTGCCAGAAATGATTGCTGAGGTTCAGGTCGAAGCAACTTTTCCTGATGGCTCGAAGTTAGTCACTGTTCATCAGCCAATCATATAAAAGGAGCGTTTATGATCCCTGGTCAAATCATTACTCCAGATACAGACATTGAGCTGAATGTTGGACGACAAACTTTAAAAGTTGTAGTTGCTAATATTGGCGATCGGCCTATTCAGGTGGGTTCACATTTTCATTTTTATGAAGCAAATGATGCACTACAGTTTGACCGTGAAACAGCGAAAGGCTTTCGGTTAAATATTGCAGCAGGCACGGCAATACGTTTTGAACCGGGACAAAGTCGGGAAGTGGAGCTTGTTGCTTTAGCGGGTAAGCGAGAAGTATATGGTTTTGCTGGTCGAGTCATGGGGCGTTTGGATGAAAATGTTGATTAGAAAAGCAATGAAAGATGACACAGATACTATCGTTGCCATAATCGCTCCATATGTAGATCAAGTGATTGCAAATGAAGAAGGGCGCTCACGCTTTAAACCAGAAGTCATACAAACAATTTTTGATCGAGAAGATATTCATTATTTTGTTGGAGAGATTGATCAACAGATCGTGGGTATAGTCGCTTATATGGAACCCTCACATTTAATGCATTTTTTTATTAAAAAAATGCATTTGAAACTAGGTCTAGGGCGACAGCTTTGGGATTTCATAGAAGAAAAAATTAAAAATGAAAATATAGACGTTGAGAAAATTACGGTAAATTCAAGTTTTTATGCTCAAGATGTCTATGAAAAATTTGGTTTTATTGTAAGTGGTGATGCTGCTGAAAAATGGGGAATCCGGTTTATCCCGATGACAAAATATTATGCTTTGCCATCAGAAAAATAAGGAACTAATCATATGAAAATGTCACGTCGTGCATATGCTGAAATGTTTGGTCCAACGGTTGGTGATCGTATTCGCTTGGCTGATACAGAGCTTTTTATTGAGGTTGAGCAAGATCTAACGACTTATGGTGAAGAAGTTAAGTTTGGCGGTGGCAAAGTTATTCGTGATGGAATGGGGCAATCTCAACTTTTAGCTGATGAAGTTGCCGACACTGTGATTACCAATGCTTTGATTGTCGATTGGTGGGGGATTGTAAAAGCTGATGTTGGCTTAAAAAATGGTCGAATTTGGAAAATAGGGAAAGCTGGAAATCCTGATATTCAACCTGACATTACTATTCCTTTAGGTGCTGCAACAGAAGTGATTGCGGGTGAAGGCCAAATTTTAACGGCAGGTGGTATTGATACTCACATTCACTGGATTTGCCCACAGCAAGTTGAAACGGCACTAATGTCGGGGACAACAACAATGGTGGGTGGTGGTACGGGACCTGCGGCAGGTACTTCGGCAACGACAGTGACTCCAGGGCCTTGGCATATTGCGACCATGTTGCAAGCCATTGATGATTTACCTATGAACATTGGACTGTTAGGCAAAGGTAATTTGAGTTTGCCAGCCCCAATTCGAGAGCAAATTAAAGCTGGGGTAATTGGTTTAAAGCTGCATGAAGATTGGGGTTCAACACCAGCAGCCATTGATAACTGCTTGAGTGTGGCAGATGAGTTTGATGTGCAGGTTGCAATTCATACAGATACTTTAAATGAAGGTGGGTTTTTAGAAGAGACTCTAGCTGCATTTAAAGATCGCACGATTCATACGTACCATACCGAAGGCGCGGGTGGTGGGCATGCACCTGACATTTTAAAGGCAATTGGACAAAGTAATGTGTTGCCATCTTCAACTAATCCAACACGTCCTTATACGATTAATACCATTGATGAGCATTTAGACATGCTCATGGTTTGCCACCATTTAGACCCAGCAATTGCTGAAGATATTGCTTTTGCAGAAAGCCGTATTCGCCGTGAAACTATTGCCGCTGAAGATATTTTGCAAGACTTAGGCGCAATTGCCATGATGTCCTCTGACTCTCAGGCGATGGGTCGTGTGGGTGAAGTAATTATACGTACTTGGCAAACTGCTCATAAAATGAAAATTCAACGTGGTCCTTTAGAGGGTGATAATGAGTTTCATGATAACAATCGCGTTAAACGCTACATTGCCAAATATACAATTAACCCAGCCATTACCCATGGTTTAAGCCATGAAATTGGTTCGATTGAAGTTGGAAAACTTGCTGATTTAGTGTTATGGAAGCCTGCATTTTTTGGTGTAAAACCTTCCATGATTATTAAAGGTGGCATGATTGCAGCGGCACCGATGGGTGACATTAATGCTTCAATTCCGACACCTCAACCCGTGCATTATCGCCCAATGTTTGGTGCCTATCCGCGTGGTGTACATAACACCTGTATTACCTTTTTATCTCAAGTGGCAATTGATGAAAAAGTTGCTGAGAAACTAAATCTTAAAAAGTTAATTAGCCCATGTAAAAACACGCGTGCAATTACTAAAGCCGATATGAAGCACAACACATATTGTCCAGTCATGCATGTTCATCCTGAAACTTACGAGGTGCGGGCTGATGGTGAATTATTAACGTGTGAACCTGCAGACACATTACCAATGGCTCAGCGTTATTTCTTATTTTGATGAATTTTATAGAGATGATATGTCTCATTACTCTAGATATGAAAGAAATAAATAAGGAGAGAGAAGCTAAATGAAAATTTACACCCAACGACTTGAAGATATTTCTCCTGATCAGGCATTTGAAACGGTTGAACTGACTTTTGATACCCGCCAAAAATCCCGCTTTCGAGCGGCTTTAGCGAGTGGCATCGATATTGGTGCGGATTTACCGCGTACTGGCATTTTGCGTAGTGGTTCATATATTGCAACGCAAGAGGGCGATGTATTACGTGTTGATGCCAAGCCTGAGCGATTAATGCAAGTCACTTCTCAAACCGATTTTGATTTACTTAAAGCTGCCTATCACTTAGGTAATAGACATGTACCGTTAATGTTGACCCCTGCAGCTTTGTATTTTGAGCCTGATCATGTGCTTGCAGAAATGGTAGAAGGTTTAGGACTTACAGTTTCAGAAACTGATCATCCGTTTGAACCTGAAAGTGGTGCTTATGCGCAGCATAGTCATGATCATCGTTTAAGCCCAATCAAAGCTTTACATCATGTCCATTCATAGTGCCGCGCAATTACTGCAACTGCTGACACTGTCTTCTACGGCATTGCCAGTTGGGGCGTATTGTTATTCACAAGGGGTGGAAACGGCAATTGATATTGGCCTAATACATGACGAAACCTCAGCAATTGCTTACTTTGAAGAAGTTCTTGAAATGCTGTTAGTACGGTTTGAGTTGCCCGTATTAAAGCGTCTCATGCAGCATCATGATGACTCAGAACAGTTTCTGGTTTGGGCAAATTTGTATAAGGCAAGCCGAGAAAGTAAAGAACTTTTGGCAGAATCTCAACAGCTGGCATTTTCTTTAAATGCGTGGATTAAAGATGTTTTAAAAAAAACAGTTGAGGTTAAAAAGCAGTTTGGTTTCGTACCAGTCTATGCACAGCTTTGTGGCCGACTCGAACTCAACGAGATGGATGTACTTACGGCTTATACCTTCACTGTTTTAGAAAATCAGGTTTTAGCTGCAGTAAAAACTGTTCCTTTAGGACAGATGGCTGGGCAAAGAATTTTATGGCACTTACATGGTTTAGTACCACAAGCGGTAGAGAAAGCTTTGAAGCTTAATGACGAGCAATTGAGCAGCGCTTTACCTCGTTATGCCATGCTGAGCATGAAACACGAAACACAATATTCACGGTTATTCAGATCTTAAGTTTAGGAAAAAGGATAAAAATCATGACAGAGCGTAGTCCATTACGAGTTGGAATTGGCGGACCAGTGGGTTCGGGTAAAACAGCACTTACACTTAATTTATGTTTAGCCTTGCGTAATAAATACAATATGGCTGTGGTGACAAATGATATTTACACCAAAGAAGATTCAAACTTCTTAACCCGTAATGAGGCGATGTCACCAGATCGTATTGTGGGGGTAGAAACTGGTGGTTGCCCGCATACCGCAATTCGTGAAGATGCTTCAATTAACTTGGCTGCAATTGATGATTTGTGTGAAAAATTCGAAGGCTTAGAACTTATTATCATTGAAAGCGGTGGGGATAATTTGGCAGCGACATTTAGTCCTGAACTTTCTGATTTAACTCTATATGTGATTGATGTGGCTGGTGGTGAAAAAATTCCTCGTAAAGGGGGGCCGGGGATTACCAAGTCAGATTTACTCATTATTAATAAAACTGACCTTGCGCCAATGGTAGGTGCAAACCTTGATGTAATGGACCAAGATGCGAAACGCATGCGCGGAGAAAAGCCATTCTTATTTTCAAACATGAAAACACAAGATGGTCTTGAAGAAATTATCCAATTTATTGAGAAACAAGGGCTGTTTAAAGCTTAAGGAGAGATTATGGACTTCATGAAAAAATGGAGTGTAGCGCTCCTTTCATTATTGCCGGCTCTTGCAATGGCCCATCCGGGACATGACCATGCACATTCTGGTTTTATGGCAGGCTTTATTCATCCGTTTACCGGTCTAGATCATTTAGTCATGGCTTTAGGTTTTGGTGTCTTGTTGTGGTCAGCTGCTAAACAGTGGAAAATTGCTGGAGTCATTGCCTTAAGTACTACCTTAATTGTAGGCTTTTTAATAGGTGCTCAAGGTTTGGTACCAGTTAATATAGCTGAATACGGCATTGTTGCTTCTTTAGTTATTACAGCAATTGCTCTATGGACAAAATCAAATAAAGTTCTACCAAGTGCTGCGGCTTTGCTTGCAAGTTTCCATGGTATGGCTCATGGTGTTGAGTTAGCGCACGCGGGGCATATTGTTGCATTAGTAACTGGTATGGTTGCTGGTATGGCGCTCATCTATTTGGGTGGATTGGTGTTGGGTGCTGTGCTTACCCGATATGTGCCATATGGCAAAAAAATTGTTGGCGCCTGTGCAGCAGTTGTTGCAGTGATTGGCTTAAGCTAACTAAAACCTTGCAAAAAAAAGGTAGCTTTGAGCTACCTTTTTTATTCGTTTACTTTCTGGTAAAGCCCCGCGTGAACTGTACCAGCTTTAGTGGTTTTAACTTGTTGCCATGTGGCTGGAAGATGAAGCTGAGATAAATCTCGGTCAGCTTCAACGTAAATATACCCATTTTTTTTAATATGAGTCTCGGCCAAGTTCGAGAGCTCATGCCATAAATTAAGACTATAGGGTGGATCTAAAAAAACCACATCGAACTGTTCTTTTAAGCGGGGTAGAGCTTGTTGAGCCGTTGCATTAATTAGATGACAGTTTTGGGCTTTTAATAGTTCAATATTATCTTTTAAAAATCGTGCCTGAGTTTTGTCAGGCTCAATCATATAAACAGATGCAGCACCACGTGACAGAGCCTCAAAACCTAATGCACCAGAGCCTGTACAGATGTCGAGAACTTGAGCATTTTGAATATCCCACATGAGCCAGTTAAATAGAGTTTCGCGTACTCTATCTGGGGTTGGGCGTAAGCCATCAATGCTAGCGAAAGGCAGTACTCGTCTTTTCCATTCGCCGCCAATTATACGTAATTGATTTTTCATTATTCATCGGCCTCATTGGTAGCAGGACGAGCAGGAGCAGCTTGCGGTGTTGATGCTGCTGGTTTGTTGGTGGTAGCTGTAGCCGATGCTGGACCAGAACTTTCACCGCCGCTTGGAAGTTCACCTGGTTTAATCCCTGCTGTCATTACCCCGCCATTGACTTGGTGATTTGCTGGACGAATCGGGTTTTTCTTACGAGTTAATAGCCAGTAATCAAAGACAGGTCTTGCAAGTTGAGCAGCTGAACCACCATGACGACCATTTTCCCAAATGACTGCAATCGCAATTTCAGGTTTTTCAGCAGGGGCAAATCCAACGAATAAACCATGGTCAAGTTGACGTTCACTCAAGGCTGCTTCGTTATAGCGTTTACCCTGTGCAATACTCTTAACCTGTGCTGTACCTGTTTTCCCTGCAATTTGGTAGAGGGGAGTACGAATACCGCGGCCAGTACCTGATTGAATTACATCAATCATGGCATCACGCATTTGAATCCAGTCTTCATCCGTGCCGTTGAATTTGATTTTGCCATCAGGCGCATTACGTACCGTAAATGGTTTTGCACCATGCGTTGCGCGTAAAACATGAGGCGTTACATGAGAACCATGATTTGCCGTAATTGCTGTTGCCATCGCAAGCTGTAATGGAGTGGCTGTAAACGCGCCTTGACCAATACTGACAGAAATAGTTTCACCCTTCATCCATTTCGCTTTACGCGTACGCATTTTCCATTCAGGACTTGGATAAAGGCCTTCACTTTCACTTGGTAAATCGACACCTGTTTTTTGACCAAATCCAAATTGGCGCATCCATTGGTTCATTTGATCAATACCCATTTGATGGGCAAGAATATAAAAATAGGTATCACATGACATAATGATGGCTTTATGCATGTTCACGATGCCATGACCAGATTTTTTCCAGTCACGGAACTTATGTGAATCACCTGGTAGATGGAAATAACCAGGGTCAGAAATTGCCGTTGACCAGTCTACAATACCGTAGTGTAGGCCACCCATTGCTTCCATTGGTTTAATGGTAGAACCAGGGGGATATACACCCTGCACAGCACGGTTATAAAGAGGTTGGTCTAAATTGTCACGTAGTGAACTGTAGTCAGTATGACTAATTCCAGTCACAAACAAATTAGGGTTAAAACTTGGGCTAGACACTAAAGCTAGAATTTCACCTGTACGAGGATCAATAGCGACAATAGCTCCACGACGACCTGCGAGCTGCTGAGAAGCGACAACTTGTAAACCGTAATCTAAAGATAAATAGAGGTCATTACCGCGAGTAGGGTCTTTACGACCTAAATGACGTAATACATTACTATGCGCATCTGCTTCAACAGATTCATAACCGGGTGTTCCGTGCAATAGGTCTTCATAGCTTTTTTCAACACCAATCTTTCCAATTAGGTTCGTCCCAGCATATAAGTCTTTATCAATACTTTTTAATTCTTTGTCGTTAATACGGCCGACATAGCCAATCACATGAGCAAATAACTCACCGTGTGGATAATAGCGAGTCATTTGTGTCTCGATTCTAACACCCGGAAACTTATATTTGGCTTCACTAAATTTAGCAATATTGGCTTCAGTTAGATTAAGTTTAATCGCGACGCGTTCAGTTTTACGGGCAGTTTTTATACGGCTTTTAAAACGGTCAATATCTTCTTGTGTTAAATCTAAAATAGGCTGTAATTGCTCAATGACACTATCAACATCTTCTACATCTGTTTTACTTAAAGTTGCTGTAAAAACAGGATAGTTATCTGCTAGTAATACACCGTTTCGGTCATAGATATAACCACGAGCAGGCGGAAGTGGTTGTAAGCGAATTCGGTTTTTGTCAGATGCAGTCGAGAATTCGTCGTAGTGAAAAATTTGCAGGTAAGCGTATCTGCTAATTAAGACTAATAAGCAGATGGTCACGATCCCTACGGCAAAAAAGATACGACCTCGATAAATGCGCTTTTCTTGCTGGATATCTTTTAAAGGAAAGTGCTGTTTCATAAGGATCGACTTAATGACATAGGGTAGAAAAATAGCTGCTTATTCTAACGCAAGAGCGCTTAAAATATTGCACAATTTTCAAAGTTTCATTGCATTTTAATAAGATACTTTTTGACTTTGCAGACAACAAAATTGTAGATACTTGTATATAAGAAGCAAAATAATTCTGTTAAAGTCTCTCATTCAATAGAATAGGGTTGTTCTCACCATACGATTAGGGAAAATGGAGAAAATAATGAGAAAAATTTATCCCTTACTTGCAGTTTTGACAGTAAGTAGTTGGGCCCATGCTCAAGACTACTCGTTTCTTCCGGAAGCAAAATTAGCAGGACATAATGCATCTACCTGGAATGTGGGTGCAGGCGTTACTCAAAAATTATTACATCTTAACGGTGAGTGGGTAAATCCGTATGGTATTGCCTATGCCAAAGCCGGTGCATTTTTGAATGGTGACAAAACCGCTGGTGGTCAAGTTGGCTTCCGATACCCTTATTATCTTACTGGCACAGACAAAAATGGTTACTATATCGGTTTCTATGCTGGTCATCTTGATAGTAAAGAGGTCGATGGTGATTTTAAATCCCGTTTAGGTGCGGGTGTTGATTTAGCCTATGTGTGGTTAAATTCAGAAAGAATTAGCACTTTTAGTGTGGGTATCGGTGCGGCTGAAAAATTAACCGACCAGAACGGAAATGTTGCTGCAGATACGAAACCACAAATTCAATTTTCTTATTCTCTAAGTTTTGGTTTATAAAACAAAGCAGTTTATCGTTAACTCGCCATAAGCAGAGCACAAATAAATACGAGAGTCTTACATGTTAGAGTACGTCAGTGGATTGTGGCAGACCTTTTTACACAGACCTGATTTTTGGGCCGTTTTGAGTATTATTCCTGTAACGGCTTTTGTCACATGGGCACATGTGTGGATGGCTTTAAAAATGGTATTTTACCCAATTAAATTTTGGGGATTCCATTTAGGACCCTTGCCAGTAGGTTGGCAAGGTATTGTGCCACGTAAAGCAGGACGTATCTCTGGGATTATTACCGATAACACTTTATCTAAATTGGGTTCATTGCGTGAATTTTTAGAAGCAATGGATCCTGAAGATATGGCCCGTATTATTGGTGAACAAGTCGGTTTTGAACTTGAACATCTTATTGATGAAGTCATGATCGATCGTAATGCTGTGCTTTGGGAAAATCTACCTTATTCAATTAAACGCCGTATTTATGCTCAAGCACATAAGCAATTGCCGGGTGTGCTAAAAGAATTAGTGACTGAGCTGACCATGAATGTAGAGTCACTGGTTAACATGCGTGAAATGGTCGTGAGCCAGATGGAAGGTGATCGCCGTTTAATGGTACGTATGTTCTTAAAGGTAGGTCAAAAAGAAATTAACTTTATTTGGCATATTAGTGCACTGATTGGCATGTTCTTTGGTATTTTCCAAATGGTGGTTTGGTTTGTAGTACCATGGCACTGGACAGTACCATTTTGGGCTGCAATTTGGGGCTTTTTAACTAACTGGATCGCAATCTGGATGGTATTTAACCCAATTGAGCCGCATTATATTCGTTATCCACAGATTTTTAGATTAACAAAAGATCGTAAGTTTCCATGGATTGTACCAGTTCTTCGAATTGGGACTTATAATGTCCAAGGCGCTTTTATGAAGCGTCAAGAGGAAGTCTCTGATGTATTTTCGAGCGTAGTCACAGAAGATTTGATCACGTTAAAATCGATTATGACCGAAATGATGTATGGGCCGCGTAAAGATAAAACGCGCCGCATTGTTAAGCGTCATATTAACGAAATCATGGAAACTCCGTTAGTTCGCACCTCTTTACAGCTTTCTTTAGGGCCAAGAGAGTACGCAAGATTAAAGACGGACTTGATTGATCGTTCAATTGAAATTACGATGGGACCCGTATGTGACCCAGCACTGAACGCAAGCCGGGCACAGAAGATTTTTCAAATGTTTAAAGAGCGTATTCGTGAACTAACACCAAAAGAATTTCAGAATTTATTACGTCCTGCATTTCAGGAGGATGAGTGGATTCTTATTGTACTAGGTGGGGTAACCGGATTTATTGCTGGTACAATACATTTGTTTGTGGCTTTCTTATAATTCGATGTCAGGCAGGATCTATTGAAGATTAACGAGACTTTTTCTGCCGGACTTCATATTCATTGTTTTAAATGAGGATGTTTTTTATGCGCATTATTTTACTCGGACCACCTGGAGCAGGCAAAGGGACTCAGGCTCAGTTGATCTGTAAGCGCTACAATGTCCCACAAATTTCAACCGGTGATATGCTCCGTGCTGCGATTCGTGAAGGTACTGAATTAGGTCTAAAAGCTAAAAGTGTAATGGAATCTGGTGGTTTGGTTTCAGATGAACTTATTATCGGTTTAGTAAAAGAACGTATTGCTCAACCTGACTGTGCAAATGGCTGCATTTTCGATGGTTTCCCACGTACTATTCCACAAGCTGAAGCTCTGGAAAAAGAAGGGATTAGCATTGATCACGTGATTGAAATTGATGTTCCTGATGAAGAAATCGTAAAACGTCTTTCTGGTCGTCGTCAGCATCCAGCTTCTGGCCGTGTTTATCACACTGTATACAATCCACCTAAAGTGGAAGGCAAAGATGATGAAACTGGTGAAGATCTTGTTCAACGTCCAGATGACCAAGAAGAAACAATCCGTAAGCGTTTAGCGTCTTATCACACTGAAACTGAGCAATTGGTTGGTTTCTATCAAGGCCGTGCTGCTTCTGGTGAAAATGCTCCAACTTATGACAAGCTTGATGGCTTGCGTACAATTGAAGATGTACAAAAAGATTTGTTCAACATCTTAGACAAATAATTTAATATTGTTTGTGATAATGAGCCCTCTTTGTGAGGGCTCTTTTCTTTCATTAAGTGCAGGAGAACAATATGAAAATCATATTGATTTTGGTGGTATTGCTGAGTCTGGCACTAGTAATATTTTTGGCTTTTCAAAGCTATAAAATGCTAAGACAGGTTCAAAAACAAGCAAAAGAAGAGCGTAATGAAAAAAAGCGTCTAAAGTAAGTTTGATTGGGTATGATCCCTATACCCAACCATATTTTTAAGCTTCAATATTTTTAATGGCAATTTGCTTTTGTGCACCAAATTCAAAACGATCAGGCCAGTTACAGACATCTGCAACAACACATTCTGCACATTTAGGTTTACGGGCGATACAACAATAACGACCGTGTAATATGAGCCAGTGATGTGAATCTAAAATAAATTCTTTAGGAATGACTTTAATTAAGCGGTGCTCAACCTCAAGAACATTTTTACCTATTGCTAAACCAGTTCGATTTCCCACTCGGAAAATATGAGTATCGACAGCCATGGTGGGTTGTCCGAAAGCCGTATTTAAAACCACGTTAGCTGTTTTACGCCCGACACCCGGTAAAGCTTCTAAATCTTTTCTGTTGCTTGGAACTTCGCCGTTAAATTGTTCCATTAAAATCTTACAGGTCTTGATGACATTTTCGGCTTTTGCGTTATAGAGACCAATTGTCTTGATATATTCCTTTAACCCATCTACGCCCAAGTTATAGATTTTCTCGGCTGTATTCGCCACAGGGTAGAGTTTATCAGTTGCTTTATTAACACTTACATCGGTCGCTTGAGCTGACAACATAACTGCAATAAGTAGCTCAAATGGAGATGAATATTTTAACTCGGTTTGAGGTGAAGGTCGTTGTTCGCGAAGGCGTTCAAAGAAAATTTGAATCTGCTTTTTCGTCATATTCTTGACGGCCATTCAGACCTCCTGTAATTGCATGAGTTGCTGTTGAAGTTCTTCAAGTTGAAGACGTTTTTTAGTATCTTCACGTACACTGAGTTGTTTTTCCAGTTTCTTAATTTGCGTACGAATTTTCGCTAACTCAATTGTAGTTTTTGCATCAGTTGACACAACTTCTTTGGGTTTCTCGATGAGCTCGATTGAAGGTACTTCATCAAGTGCCTGAGAGAACTGGGCAAACAGTTGGATATCAATTTCAGCACGTACTACAGGCCCTTTACGGTGAGTACGACGTTTTTCTTCGCGCTGAATGTGAGCGTAATAACGTTGTCTTAAATCATTTTGTTCAGCGATACGCTGTTGCTCATTTGGTAATACTTGCGTGTCTTCGACCAAATCAATGCAATCTACCGGACAAGGTGGAATACATAACTCACAGCCTGTACATAAGTCAGTCAAGATGGTATGCATGAGCTTACCACTTCCAATAATAGCATCTACAGGGCAAGCACTAATACATTTGGTGCAACCAATACATTCATCTTCCCGAATAATCGCTTTCATTCGCTGGGGACGACCATCGGCCTGTACAGGCCATACGCTAGTTTCAGCGGTTAATACAGGACGATTTAATAGATTTGCGAGTGCATCGGCTACAGGCTGACCACCTGGAACGCATTTATTTGCTTCTTCACCTTCAGCAATCGACTTTGCGTAGGGTAGACATCCATCACGATGTCCACATAAACCACACTGAGTCTGTGGTAATAACGCATCAATCTCGCGTATGAGAGAAATAGATGAATTCATAGTGGGCAAATAGCTTGGTTAAAACGATGCGATAATGAAGAAAAACCTAAGTAAGGTCAATGGATTTTAATGAATTTATTGGCTTTTTGATTGACCTAAAATGTAGCTAATATTGCACAATAATAGATCAATAAAAATGAAAAGATTAATGAATATTTCTTATTTTTAAGTAGTTTTTCTAAAAATAAGTTTTTGATAATTAAGATAAATAAAATAATTTAAAATAAGTATTGTTAAAATTGATGGAAAGGGATTTAATATTTTGCTGCTAAATGATGCATTTAAAAATGTATTGCACCAATTTAATTCATTACTATGCTGAGGACCGTGCATTGAAATACAACAACCTGAATGAATTCCTGAATTACGTGCAAGCGCGTGATCCGCATCAACCTGAGTTCTTACAAGCTGTCGAAGAAGTCATGACGAGTTTGTGGCCATTTATTGAAAAAAATCCGGAATATGCAGAGCAGGGATTACTAGAACGTTTGGTTGAACCAGAGCGTGTGATTCAATTCCGTGTTTCATGGATGGATGATCAAGGCCAGACTCAAGTTAACCGTGCTTTCCGCGTTCAATACAATTCAGCAATTGGTCCATTCAAAGGTGGAATGCGTTTCCATCCGTCGGTCAATCTATCAATTTTAAAATTTTTAGGTTTTGAGCAGACTTTTAAAAACTCACTTACTACTTTACCAATGGGTGGCGGGAAAGGTGGTTCAGATTTTGATCCTAAAGGTAAATCTGATGCTGAAATTATGCGATTCTGTCAGGCACTCATGATTGAGCTTTATCGCCATTTAGGGCCAAATACGGATATTCCTGCGGGTGACATTGGTGTGGGTGCGCGTGAAGTTGGTTATATGGCAGGTATGATGAAAAAGCTGAGTAATGACACCGCTTGTGTCTTTACCGGTAAGGGAATTTCATTTGGTGGTAGCTTAATGCGTCCTGAAGCAACTGGTTATGGTACGGTTTATTTTGCAGAAGAAATGCTTAAAGCCCGTGGACAATCTTTTGCTGGTAAAACTGTTTCTGTTTCAGGTTCTGGTAACGTCGCACAATATGCGGCGGAAAAAGCAATGTTCTTAGGAGCAAAGGTTGTTACCTTGTCGGACTCAAACGGCACAGTTTATTTAAAAAATGGTTTTACAGATGAGTTACTTGCTGAAGTAATGGAACTAAAAAACGTTAAACGTGGTCGTATTTCCGAGTTTGCTTCTAAACATGGTTTTGAATATTTTGAAGGAAAAACGCCTTGGCATATTCCTGTCGATATTGCTTTGCCATGTGCTACGCAAAATGAATTAACAGGTGAGGACGCTAAAACACTTATTTCTAACGGTGTCATTTGTGTAGCTGAAGGCGCTAATATGCCATCTACACTTGAAGCAGTTGAACATTTTATTGAAGCTAAAATTTTGTATGCGCCAGGTAAAGCATCTAATGCGGGTGGTGTGGCAACTTCTGGTTTAGAAATGTCTCAAAATGCAATTCGTTTAGGCTGGACCCATGCTGAGGTCGATGAACGTTTACATGCAATTATGAAAGACATTCATGCCAACTGTGTAAGATATGGTACTAAAGAAGACGGTAGTGTGAACTATGTAGACGGTGCCAATATTGCAGGTTTTGTAAAAGTTGCTGATGCAATGCTTGCTCAAGGTATTTTCTAAGATAGAAATAAAAAATCCGATGCATAAGCATCGGATTTTTTTAGTCTAAAAACTTATTTTTTAGGTTTTTTAACTAACTCTTGTTCTACAACCATATCTAATACATCTGCTTGACTAGATTGGTCTGCAGCTGGGTTTTTCACTTCAAAACGTTTTACACGCAAAATTACGCGTTGGTCCGGTTTATGTTCAAACCCTTCGATTTGACCGTAATATAATGACCAGTTTTTGTCAGCGTAAGTTTTAACACCTTTGTCATCATATTTAATTTCACGAACTTGCATACAAGTTTGTGGCGCAACACCAGTACAAGATTTAGTTTCTGGAGCAACTTCTAGGAAAACTGTTTTTCCTTCAGATTGATATTTTGCTTCAGGTGTCATTTTACCAGTGAAAGTATATTTCTGACCTTGAGCATCAGATACTGTCAATGTTGGTTGATCAACATTTGTAGTATTGAGTTCAAACGGAACTGCACGTTTTTGGAAGAGGCTGCTAGAGAACTGTTCCTGTTTCATTAAAGCAGGTTCACATGCCATCATTGTCGACATTACGTCAGCTGTTACAATCGTATTATTTTCAACTTTCCAAGTTGTTCCTTGGCGGTTACAACCTGTTGCGATAGATAAACGATCATTTGTAAAGTTAAGAACGATTGGCTTTTTAGTATTTTCAGGCTGATATGACCAAGAGTAATCTGTTAAAGCTTGAGTATTAACTGCTTTTTGACCTTGGAAAATGTGTTTTTGACCAGTTTTATCTGTCACCGTTAAAATCACCTGACCATTAGTGTTGCTAATTTCAATTGGTAATTTTGCTTCATTAAAGATGCTAGTAGAAAGTTGTTCTTGTTTCATTAAATCATCTTGGCAAGCCATCATCGTTGAAACAAGATTAGAAGTAACAAGTTGGTTGCCTTCAACTTTCCAAGTACCGCCTTGGCCATTACAGCCCGTATTAATGGCTAATTTACCATCTGCATTAAAGTTAAGAATAAGTGGTTTAGAAGCTTTTACATTTTGATAAGTCCATGCATATTCACCTAAAGTGGTTGCAAGGTTTTGTTGTTGCTCAGAAACAATTGGAGCAGGAGTATTAGTAACTGTTTGACACGCCATCAAAGAAAAAGGTAATAACGCAAGAATTAAATATTTAATTTTCATTTAAAAACTTCAAGTAAAAAAACAACAGTAATAAGCTTAAAACATTCTTAAAAAAAGAAAATGTAAACATTTGATTGTTTCGGTTTTTAAAATGTATAAGTTTGTAAATTATTCTAATTTTCAACAAAAATAATGGTATACCCCGCAAAACGGGGTATTTCTTAATAATTAATCAAAACGATAGATGTCCATTCCTAATGAGCCCATTGTGAAGCTACTATGAACAATCGTAAAGCGATTGCCTGTACCCATAGCAAAAAACAAAGGTGCAAAATGTTCAAGCGTAGGGTGGTTGCGTTTCACAAACGGCAGTGATTGCCAGTCTAAAACTCCATCATAATCTTGATGGGAAAGCTTATTAACGACAGTATTTCTAAAAGTTGAAGCCCATTCAGGAACTTTAGAGTTGTCTCCTTGCCAAGATAACTCTGCAAGATTATGAGTAATACTTCCTGAACCAATGAGTAAGATTTGTTTATCACGTAAAGGGGTAAGCGTTTGTCCTATACGATAAATTTCTTGTGCACTTAAATTTGATGGCAAAGAAATTTCGACTACAGGAATGTCTGCATCTGGGTACATATGCAATAAAGGCATCCATACGCCATGATCACGAGGACGGGTACTATTGGCATGTGCAACAAAGTGAGCATCGGCCAATAATTTTAAGATTTCTTCTGCTAATGCTGGTTCGCCAGGCGCACTGTAGCGAATTTCATATAACTCTTTAGGAAATCCACGGAAGTCATGCCATGTTTCAGGACGAGTCGAAATGCTCACTTCAAGTGCTTTACTTTCCCAGTGCGCAGACATCACAATGATTGCCTTAGGTATAGGAAGATTTGTGCCTAAACGGTGTAGAGCAGGTCCCACTTGTTCTGGATCAAGTGCAAGCATGGGCGAGCCATGGGAAATAAACAGTCCAGGAAGGGTTTGTAGTTCCATTTCATTACACCTGAGTTGAAAAGCAGAATAATAGTCATTATGCCAAAATCAGGACATGTTAAAAGTATCCAGATTTCAACGGATTGTTCTTAAAATGAAACGTTTGTTCCTTTTATGCACGGTGATAAGGATGATTGTGATTAATACTCATGGCCCGATATAGTTGCTCGATTAATAAAACACGTACCAACGGATGGGGCATCGTAAGTTTTGAAAGTGACCAATGCCAAGCGGCAGCTTTACGTACCTGATCTGACAAACCATCTGGACCGCCAATCGCAAGTGCTACATCATTACCCTCAAGCATCCATTGTTTCATTGTATCAGCTAATTTTTCTGTACTTAGTTCCCGACCACCAACTTCAAGAGCAATTAAGGTTTCATTCGGTTTTAAAGCATTTAAAATACTTTCGCCTTCAATTTGGCAATACTTTAAAATATCCGCTTCTGAATCATTCTTACCACGTTTGGCCATAGGTAGTTCAATAACTTGGGTTTGAACAAAAGGTTGGATGCGTTTGAAATAATCTTCAAAACCAGTAAGAACCCAAGCAGGCATTTTTTGACCAATGGTCAGAATACGAATTTTCATGTTATCTATTCATTCAAATACAGCTGGCGCATTATACCTGATGAATGAAAGTATCTGACGATCTAAAAAGCTGGCATAAAAAACGCAGTCCAAAAAACAGTGTTGGACTGCGATCAAATGATCATCTGTCTGGAGTTCAGATGATCATAGAGAATAAAAACAAGGCTATCTAAGAATTAGATAGTTAAGAGTACTCATTTATTTAAATACTCTTATTACCTATTATGAGGATGGTTGGATATTTTTCAATCAAATTGTGTAACAAAAAAAAGAGAGCCGAAGCTCTCTCTTTTTTATTTTTTAATTAGTGACGTGCTGCTTTTGAACCTTCCACCGGTTTTACAATCGGTGTTTTAGGTAAAGGCTTTGGCATCGAAACTAATGCTAAAGGTAAGATGTCATCAATACTTTTCACAGCTTTGATTTCCAAACCTTCTTTAACATTCGCAGGAATTTCTGCTAAGTCTCGAACGTTGTCTTGAGGAATGAAGACGAGCTTAATTCCACCGCGGTGTGCTGCAAGAAGTTTTTCTTTTAAGCCACCAATACGCATTGCACGACCACCTAAGCTTGTTTCACCAGTCATTGCAATATCAGGACGAATTGCAATACCTGTAAATGCCGATACAAGCGCAGTTGTTAATGCTAAACCAGCAGATGGACCATCTTTTGGTGTTGCACCTTCAGGTAAATGAACGTGTACATCAGTTTCTTCAAAACGAGAAGCTTCAATACCTAATTCATCGGCACGTGTACGCACTAAAGTCATTGCTGTAGTAATAGATTCTTTCATTACGTCACCGAGTGAACCAGTCGTAATGAATTTACCTTTACCTTTGACAGCTGCAACTTCAATGGTAAGTAACTCACCACCTACAGATGTCCAAGCTAGACCATTTACGCGTCCTACTTGTGCTTCATCTTCTGCGATACCAAAGTCAAACTTATGTGGACCTAAGTATTCTGGAAGATTGGCAGAAGTCACATCAAGTTGTAAGTTTTTAGACTTTTTACTTACTGCTTCTTTTACCACTTTACGTGCAATTTTAGACACTTCACGTTCTAAACTACGTACACCAGCTTCACGTGTATAACGTTGAACAATGTCACGGATCGCTTCTTCATGAATTGTTAATTCTTTTGGACGTAGACCATTGTTCTTAATTGCTTTTGGAACAAGGTAACGTTCAGCAATGTTAACTTTCTCATCTTCGGTATAACCCGGTAGACGAATAACTTCCATACGGTCAAGCAAGGCTTCTGGAATATTCATACTGTTTGCAGTACAGATGAACATCACTTCAGATAGGTCAAGATCAAGATCTAAATAGTGATCGTTGAACTTACTGTTTTGTGATGGATCTAATACTTCAAGCAATGCAGAAGCAGGATCGCCACGGTAGTCTTGCGCCATCTTGTCAATTTCGTCGAGTAAGAACAATGGGTTCTTCACGCCAACTTTTGTTAAAGATTGCACAATTTTACCTGGCATCGCACCAATATAAGTACGACGGTGACCACGAATTTCAGCTTCGTCACGTACACCACCAAGTGCCATACGAACAAATTCACGACCTGTTGCTTTCGCGACAGACTCACCAAGTGAAGTTTTACCTACACCAGGAGGGCCTACTAAACATAGAATCGGACCTTTAAGCTTTTTAACACGCGACTGAACAGCTAGGTATTCAACAATACGGTCTTTTACGTCATCTAAACCGTAGTGATCTGTATCGAGAATTTCCTGTGCTTTCGCAAGGTTGATACTCACTTTACTCGCTTTATTCCACGGCGTATCTAAAATTACTTCTAGATAGTTACGTACAACAGCTGCTTCACTAGACGCTGGTTGCATTGCTTTAAGCTTACGGAACTCAGCTTCAGCTTTTTTACGTACGTGTTCAGGTAAATCAGCTTCAGCAAGACGTTTCTCTATTTCAGCAACGTCATCTTCAGCACCGCCATTCATGTCAGAAAGTTCACGTTGAATGACTTTCATTTTTTCATTTAGAAAGTATTCACGTTGGTTTTTTTCCATTTGACGTTTTACGCTGTCATGCAAAGTTTGTTCAATTTGCTGTTCAGCAGATTGATTTACCAAGTAGCTCATAAGCTCTTGCAAATGTGCTTCAAACTCATCGTGCTCTAAAAACTTCTGTTTAATTTCAATATTTAGAGGCACACGTGTTGCTACGAAGAACATGAGTTGTAGCAAGTCTTCAATTTTATTAGCCGCAGCAACGAGTTCGCGTGCATTACGTAATTTTGCTTCAGCATATTGAGCAAATAAAGTACGCAACTCTTGCAAACGAGTTTCTTGAGTAGCTTTATCTACGTTAATTGTCATTGGACTTAAGCTGTGTTCAGCAGTCAAATGACTATCTTCATCGATAATCTTTTCAAGTTTAGAGCGATGTAAACCTTCAATAAGTACTTTAATGCAGTTTTCATCATTCTCATGATTTACGACTTGAACAATCTTAGCGACAGTTCCGTACTGATAAAGGTTATCGTGATCAATTTCTTCTGTAAGCGAATCTTTTTGCGCAACTACAAATACTAAATTGTCACTGTTACGAGCCACATCAACTGCATTGATCGATTTTTCACGACCCACGAATAACGCAATTTGCATGTGTGGGTAGACCACTACATCACGTAACGCTAAAAGTGGTAATACACTTGGAACCTGAGGCTCTAAGTCAGTTTTTTCATTCATAATAAGTTCAGACATGGGCACTCCTAATGAGTGACAACGAGGTTGCCATGTTTTTTATAGTGATGTGTATTTCAAAAATTACAAGGGCCTCTCTATAGAAAATGTGGAAAAAATGACTAATTTAGTCAACTTTTTTATTAAAATATTATGAATCAATGGATTAATTCTTAAGAAGAATAAAATTTTGTAGAAAGGATAGGTAATTTAGCTTAATAATTATGAAATATTCATATAGTAAAAAAGACGTTTGGATGGAAAATAACCATTTTCTTATGTCATTTGTCGGCATTGTATAATTAACAATAATGCAAAACTTATTTAATATTGAACATTAAATAGCCGTGTTAGTATAAGTTGGTAAATCGGTCTGTCACGTAGAAGTAACCATCCTTAGGGTGGTTACTTTTATGATTTTAGGGGGCATTAAAAACTTAAGACTAATTTTAATTTTCTATAAATATTATCTTTTAAAATAATAAATATGTTGAGGGGTGAGTAAAGCATCTAAGGGTTGATCCCAACTTTGACGTTTTAAAGTATGTCCAATAAATTGAAATTGATGAGCCATTCCCAAACGATAAGGCTTATGTTTTGCACTAGCCAATGTACGGTCATAATAGCCCCCTCCCATCCCAATACGCGTACCGTATTGATCACAAGCTAAAAGTGGCATTAACAGTAAATCAAGTTTTGATACATGTTTTCCTCTTGTTGCCATGGGTTCTTTCATACCCAATGGATGATGAGAAAAACGTCGATTTACATATTGGTTTTTAGATATTCTTACCCAGACTAAACGTTGGTTTATAGAACAAATCATAGGTAAATAAACTTGTTTATTTTTTTGAAAACATAACTTTATGATCAGATCTGTATGAACTTCTCCGAAGGCATGTAAATATAAACCAATTTTTTTTGATGAATGAAAAATAGCAAGACTGTTTAAATGATGGAGAACATTAAGCTGAGCTTTTTTTTGCTCCAATGGGGACAAAGAGCGTCTTTTAGATCTTAAATTTTTTCTAATAAAACTAAGTTCATTCATGCGTAAATCTAACAAAGATTTGAGATCAGTCGAGCAAAATTATACCTATTTTTCTTAAGATTTATGGAAATAGAGAACTAATTAAGAAATAACTTTAAATTTACTTGATACAAGGTATTTTCTTTAGCGATAAAAAATTCTATTTCTTTACGTATTACCAGTATTTATTTACATTTAATCAGATAAGAATATTTAAAAGGATGAATGTGAAATTGTTAAGCCTATGAAGTTAAAAATTTTAACCATTACAATAAGCGCTAGTCTGCTACTTGGTGGGTGTACAAAACAAACAGAACCTGAAGCTGCTGAAGTTGACTATAAAGCTCAATTTGAAGAATCAGATCGTAAAATAGGAGAGTTTTTAGATCAACTAGATAACC
Source organism: Acinetobacter sp. 1294243 (assembly GCF_000588015.1). Classification (NCBI taxonomy): domain Bacteria; kingdom Pseudomonadati; phylum Pseudomonadota; class Gammaproteobacteria; order Moraxellales; family Moraxellaceae; genus Acinetobacter; species Acinetobacter sp. 1294243. Next base: position 28,969 of record NZ_JFXG01000006.1, on the reverse strand, counting down.
CGAATACACCGCAAGAAGTTAAAGTCAAAATCTTATGTCATGACTATCCAGAAGTTTATAAGACCCAATATATGCCTGCCTTAATAAAAATTTCGCCTAAACCTTATACCGAAGAGAAATTATTATCGGATTTGAAAAGTGCAACGGACTACTATAAGGATGCTTTTGCGATTAGATGCACTCAATAAGTTTGTTTTGATTTTAATCTCAAAAAATCAGATAAATGTGAATTGATTGGCATTATTGGGTTGTGATAAATTTTCTTCTATCTTTATAAGTGAAAGTTTAGGGGATTTAGATATGGAAATCTTAAAGTTCTTACAGAGTTTTAATACAGTTGGTACATACTTAACGATCGCTTCAACCGTTTTAGTAGGTCTAATTATTTATTTTTATGTGATTAATCCAGCATAAACACCTTTAAAAGAAATAGGGATCAATTTCCTATTTCTTTATTAATAATAAAATTCTGTAATTAATTCAAAGCTATAAAAATAAGGTAGGTATATGAAATTTAAATTATTTTTTCTTAGTTTTTTAGCTTTTAGCTGTTATGCCGATGAAAGTGTAAATGACCCCGAAATTTGTAATGTGGTAAAGAAAGTTTCTTATACTGTCATGGAAGCGCGTCAACAAAAAGTCCCATCTGAAGACTTGCAGCATATAGCGAATAGTCTTGAAGATCGAAAGGCAAAACAACTTTATCAAGATTTAATTACTTCTGCTTACTCAACCGAAGTATTCAAGACCAGCTTCTTTAAACGAAAAGCGATAGAAGATTTTCAAACAGCTTGGTATCAAGAGTGCCTGAGTAGAAAAGAAAAGTAATTTTGAAGGCAGAGAGTAATTCATCTCTAAAATAATAACGTTATGCATTATTGAATGCATGAGAAAAATATCGTACCGACAGGTCTGTATTGAAAGGCTAATTGAAATAAATTTTTGGAATTTTATTATTTAATTAAAAATAAATGCTCCGAAGATGCCGCTGCATGTGTCGTTACCCTGAACCCGATGAGTTCTCGGGTAAAAGTGATTTTATAGCACTACGAAACGATATTAGACTATTTAGAATCATATGGAAAGGTATTTTAAATATTTGTATTTTAATAAAAAGATCTGAGACAATACTAAACCTCATTTCATAATACGACAATATACTTAATTTGCCTACTATTTGCCTATTTCTTTAAGTTTGCCTATTTTTATGTGTTTTTAGCCTATTGTTTGCCTACTAAATTTTTACAAAAAAAAGGCGGTTAAACCGCCATTTGTGATGTTGATTCTACACGCTTGCGTTCAATATAAGCTAGAACATCAGCTTTTTTATAAATAATTTTTCGATAGTGCACTTTTGAAAAGGGAATACCGCCACCGACACAACGCATTTTCTGCAACCATGAAGTCGAAACATCTAGTATTACCGCAAGAGATTCTGGTGAAAATTCTTCATCATCATTAGCGGCATTAAACTTTTCAATCTCAGCTTTTTTATCAATACATTTCATTTAAATCACCTCACCAGAAAATCATAATTAATAAAGCTAAAAACCATAAAATATTTGTTCCGTAGAGTGCTTCTTTCATTCCTTAGCTCCTCAATTCGTTACGTTCTTTCTTCAGCTGGCGCAAAAGGTTATGCAAAGTAACTGTTACGATCCTTTCAATATTTTTAGTCGATTGAAATTCTGCTAATTGAGACAGAGCCAAACCGAAAATGTGATATGCAAATACATTTGCTGCTTCCGGATCGTTCTTGGCTAATTCTTCAATACTCGGGCAAATGACTTCTTTAAAAATATGAACTGCTACTTGATCCGGAGTACCTTCAATACGGCTAGGGTTTAAGTTAACTTCACCAATAACTTTACTCATTGTTATGCTCCAAACAGTAAGTGACAGCTAGTTCTAAGGTTTCAAATTCTTTTTCAACATCATTGTCGAGAAACGCCGTCCATTCTTCATTGCCGAAACATTTAGAGATAAGAACACTTCCGATCCAAACGTCATCACCATCAAATTCCACACCACTTTCAGCTTTAATCATTCATGCCACCATCTCTGCATATTCTTCTTTAGTCCACTCGACAAATTCTTTATAAAGTTGCTGTGCGGGTTTGTTTAACCGGTTGTTGTAGTCGATAGTTATGCGGCGCCAAGCAACTGGTACCGCATAATGTTTCGTTAAAAGCATTGCTTGGTTTACCCCTTGCTGGACTATTACAAAGCCCAGCAAATGCAAGTAGTTAGTAAAACCAAGTAAGTGCTTGTTATTCACTTTCTTGAATTGGTCTTTCATCTTAGAAACCATTTCCTAATAGATAATCAGGGTCAGGATCTTGAATTGCCTTAGATGTAGGATTCTCTAACTCGAAGCGGCGTTTTCTTATGTAGCCCATAAGCTTCGGTTGAATTAACTCATCTCGTGCAGCTACATCAATTTCAAGAGCATCAAGTGTTGTAAGGTCAGGTGCAGTTTGAATCTGAACCATTAGAGAAGGCGGCTCACTCTCAGCTGGCTTTTCATCTGCAAGTTCAGTTAAGCGCTTGTGTGTAGCTTGGAGCAAAGGCTCCATTTGTTTGTCAGACCAGGTGCGGGTATATCGATAAACAGCATTTACTTCTGCAGGTGTTTTAGACTCACTTACTCGCTGCAAAAGGGTATCTAAGGTTTGTTTATACTCATTGTTTTTTTCTTGCTCAGTTGTAGGCTGAGTTAAAAAATCTTCAGATGAAGAAACATAAGGTTGTTCAGTAATAACACCCGCAGTTTCTAAAGCTTCTTTTGTATTTTCTGGAATAACTTCGGCATGTACCAATGAGTCTTCAGATGTCGTTACATTGGTTTGCTCTATAATTTCGATAGATGTTTCTTCTTTGGCAGGCTGAGTTTTCTTGCCTCGTTGCTGCCTTGGTTTATTATTGCTACCGATTTTAACTTCTATATCGGTAATAATATTGCCAAAGGTTTTACCGATAGCTTGAAGTTGTAACTTTGCATTTTCTTCATCTAGTTGAGCAAAACCATTCGCAACACTTAGACAAATTTCGCCGTTATCTGAACTATAAATTGTGCGCAAGATATGTGAAGGCATAACAATATAGATAACTTGACCATCTTCTAAATCATGCGGTTCAATCGGCTTAGTAAATGTAATTTCTGCCAATACTGTCGTTTCAATCTTTATGCAGAACTCGTAATGGGGTAGACCAAATACCGTTGCTGGCATTTGATCTAAGGTGCTGAATGACTTATCAGCTTTAAGTGTTCCATCACCAGCATAACGACAAAGAACTGTTTTACCTTTCTGGAGAGCAGCAAATGCTTCAGTTGCGTTTAATAAATTAGACATAGATAGCTCTCCTTATCAGTGGTGCAATGATGATGGTTGTTGTGTTTGCTGCGGAACATTTTTAGAGCTCCATCCCATTTGATCAGCACGTGCTTGGCATGCTCTATTAATACCCGCCTCATAAGTAGTACCTTTAAACTTCTTAATCGCAGCATTTAAGATGTTAGTGTCTGGCGCATCTTTAATTGCTTTTAATGCATCTTGATAAAGTTGGTCCTGAGTACGAGGTGGCTTCTGGTTGCCACCCTGAGCAGTTGTGTGATGATTCTGATTTGTATTTTGACCTGCTGGGGTAGAGGCATTTTGCTCTAGGTAGGCATAGTCATAGTTGTATAAATATTTACTTCCATCAAAATTACCGAGGTAAACATCAGCTGCCACACCAACAGCTTTAAAAGCTACTCCTAGAGCATCAGTAACGGCCTTTTTATAACCTTCATCAATCGCTACTAATTTGCCTTTGTGAATTTCAGCAATTGCTGAACCACCGTTGCCGAAAAATTCCTCACCCCAAACACCATCAATCTTGGTTTTTACTGCTACTTCAGCAAAAGCCATAATGGTTCCATCTGGAGCAGTTTCAGACCATAAGCGAACATGTCTATAAGTCCAACCATGACCAACAGGACCAAAGGCTTGAGTCATAGCCATTAAACGCCATTGAGGGTTAATATCTGATTTACCTTTTAAATAACCAATCTCAATCTTTTTAAGAAAATTGGTAGGCGTCTGCTTAACTGCATTCCAAATATGTAAGTTGTCTTTTGAATTTTCAGTAGTCATTTTTCTTATCCTTATCTTGAGCCAGTGAAGCCGCGCTTTTTCTTATAAGCTTTGCGGTCATTTGAAGGAATGTGTGAGCCAGCTAAATCCTTAGCAAGTTGCTTTGAGCGCTGGAAGCTAATCTCATTCATTAAGGATGTGTAAACCTTAGGGCGCTTCACTTTAAACTCTTCAACATTTAAAGGAGTCTTCACTTCGCCTTTTACGGTGTACAGCACACTTACATTTGCATTAGCTTCATAAACAGCCCAGCCGATACGCACAGAGTAGAGACCAGTTAAGCGGTCATGGCCGATATAGGCTTTAACACCGTCTGGATGTGGTTTGAATTGAGCATTCATGATTAACCTCCCATCATCCATGTAGCTGCAGTTACAGCAATGACCCAAAGGACGAATGAAAGGGCTATGAATATAAGGAAGTCGATTACATTCGCCTTAATAGTGGCGAAACGAGAAGGGCGCTGTTCTTCAACAGTAGGGTGTTGATATAAGCGTGCAGTTGTTTGACTAGGGATAGTGTTTTGTTTCATACTTATCTCGCAAAGTTTGCAAAGCACATCGGGGGTCGAAATCTGATGTGCTTTTTGTTGTCTACGAGATAAATATCGCATTTCCGATATTTATAGTCAATAGTTATTCCGATATTTTTACTGGTATTCCGATAATGATCTCATTAAAAAGTAAAATTACTTTAAAAGTGGGTTTAATGAGTAAAACTATTTAATTGATATTTATGGTCTAGCACTTTTAATAGTTTGATGATGGATTATTTTCAACTTCACTATTTAAGTCATCAAGAGCATTATCCACATCTGGAACGACATCACGCCAATTTTCATTTTCAAACCGTTCAAATTGATTATTTACTTCCTCTAATTTAGCTTCTAACTCAACAATATGCTCTTCTAATTCGGCAATTTTCTGATCTTTCTCGTACACGATAGAATCATGTTCAGCTCGGCTAATAGTGTCTGAACACCCAGTTAAAACTAAAACTGGCAATAACAAAATTATTTTAAAAATTTTCATTTTAACTCTTTCTTACTCTTCGTTTTCCACGGTATGTATATCTCAAAGAGTCTATTACTTGACCAATAAAATAGCAATCTTCATCAATTGGAATAATATTAGGATGAAAATTTGGGTTAATAGCCTTTAAATACCTTGTCCCATCAGATTCAATAACCAGTTTTTTGAAAGTAGCATCTTTATCTTTTCGGACGACAATGATATCTCCAGATTGCATATCTGAATAATATACTGTTGGATCTACAACAATGTAATCACCTTCAACAAAATCAGGTTCATTACTTACGCCACGAACTTTTAAATAAAAACATTTTTCGCAATCATCTGGGAGAGGGAACCATTCCGTAACTTGAGACATATCTACTGATTCAACATTAGTAAAATTACCTGCTTGTACCCAAGATAAAACGGGCGCCATTCTAGCTTGAACTGGCAAAACGTTGGTGGTAATAAGTTCTCCAACTACACCTTTTTTTAATTCTTCAGCTGTAACCCCTAGAGCATTTGCTAATTCAAGTATTGAACCTGTTGATTTAGCATTGCCTGTTTCAAGATCAGAAATTACAGATTGTTTTACACCTGATTTCTGAGCTAACTCTTTTTGAGTCATCTTTTTTGCTTTTCGTATTGCTTTTAAGTTTTCACCCAAAGTAGCCATATGTATTTCCTTAAATGCTTATATCGGAATTCTGATACAAATTAGGATCGCTTTGGCTATTGTTTAAATATCGGAAAACCTATATATTTGTTTAAAAATATAGGAGCTTCGCATGAATCAATGGCCAAACATGATTTCAGATTTGCGTGAAAAGGGCTTAACACAAACTCAAATTGGTACCGAAATCGGGTGCTCACAGAATTACGTTAGTGATTTAGAGCGCGGGGTATGTGGTAAACGCTTATCGCATGAAATTGCAACCAAATTAAAAAAGCTTTGGAAAAAGCATTCCAAAACCAAACAAGTGGCTTAGGTAACAAGATGAGCAAATTATCAATTGAACTCTCTGCAAGTGCCAGAAATGATGCTTCTCGCATATTGCATGGTCTTGATTCAGGTAATCAAAAAGAGATTGCTGAACAATTAAAGGTTGATCCAAGCACCATAACTCGGCTTAAAACAGACAAGAAAAACAATGGCTTGAATGAAATTGAAATGTTTTGCGAGCTATTGAGCTTACTTGGTTTAAAGGTTGTACCAAAAGATTATCAAAGCATAGATAAAGAGCGTGTTGCTGCGCTTTTAGTTATGTCTAAAAGCTGGATGAATCGAATTGAAACTGTTGATGATCTATTTCATGACGAAATCAGTGGTCAAAAGGAAAAGCTTGGATATTAAAAAAGCCTGATCTCGGAAATCAGGCTTAGTTAATTCAATTACTGGCTAGAGGAATCGAATATGCAAACTAATTTATCAAATCAATCGTCTAAAGACAATCTGCAAGAACAGAAGCGGCAGCAAATCATTCAGTCTTGGTATGAGCCAGCTCTAAAAACCTTAGACGATTTACTTGAAAAGCGTAGAGAGAATTTGAGAAACCAAAACCGCGAAGAAAAAAATGCAGTGGTAAAACGTGATGAGTTTATGCAAGCACTTTCAGATCAGCACAGAATGCCACTTTTCCATGCAGGACAAATCATCTCAAGTTTATATCGGGCTAAACGGATCCGTTACCTTGGTAGCACTTTCATTCAATTGAATGAAGAGGAGTCTAAATGAATGAGTTGGCTCTTTTCGCAGGCGCTGGTGGTGGAGTACTCGCATCTTATCTCTTGGGATGGCGAACAGTGTGCGCAGTTGAACGTGATGCCTACGCCGCACAAGTTCTGGCGCAACGACAGAATGATGGAATTCTCGAAGCTTTCCCAATTTGGTCTGACATTACAACTTTTGACGGAAAACCATGGAGAGGAATTGTTGACGTTATATCTGGCGGCTTTCCGTGCCAAGACATCTCATCTGCAGGAAAAGGAGCAGGTATCGAAGGTGAACGTTCCGGGCTTTGGGCAGAAATGGCACGAATTATCGGTGAAGTACGACCTAGCTACGTGTTCGTGGAAAACTCACCAATGCTTGTTTCCAGAGGACTTACAAGAGTCATCAGTGACCTTGCCCAAATGGGGTATGACGCGCAATGGGCACGTTTTTCAGCATCTAACTTTGGAGCGCCCCATATCCGTGACCGAATCTGGATTGTGGGCTACTCCCGCAGCGAGCGACTCAACACGGGGTGGGAAAATAACGGCAAATATGACAGGCATTTCACTAGCTCAGCAAATAAAAACTCCCGAACGTTGGCCAACCCCCAAAGCATCGGATGCAAAACGAATGGATTGTCTATCGGAACGCAACAGGAAAAGTCCTTGTCTGGAATCAACGGTAAAGATGTGGCCAACCCCAAAAGCATCCGACTGGAACAAGCGTGGCAATGTAAGTCCTCATCCGAGAAATGGTTTACCGGGTGCGATCATGAATTTTCCGACACCAACTGCGAGCGATGCAAACAAGTGGAGCAACGAGTCTTTAGTCGAACGCAAAGCGAAGGGACGCCAGATCCGTCTCAATACAGCAGTTTCGCCAGAGGGTGGGAATGGTGGGCGATTGAACCCGAACTGGGTCGAGTGGCTGATGGGGTGGCCAATCGGGTGGACCGACTTAAAGCCATTGGAAATGGACAAGTTTCAATTGTGGCGAAAAGCGCATTTGAATTTTTAGGGGAAGATCTATGAGCTTAGATGCAACAGTTTGGGCTTGGAAAACCCGTCAAAAACAAAAGGCGGGTGGTGCATTAAAACCTCTAAAAAAATTGGTACTTCTTTCGCTGGCTGATCGTGCCGGCGAAACACATGAATGCTATCCAAGTATTGCGCGTCTTGTCGAGGATACAGAAATGGACCGTAAGACAGTTTTAAAAATTATTGATGAGTTAATTGAGGACGGATTTATTGTCGATACTGGCAAGCGTGAAGGTAGAACAAAGCAAGTAAAAGTATATCTTTTAATCGGAGTTAAGGGCCGTGAAACAGTACCAACAACGGTACTCTTTGATACTGAAAATGATGATTCAAACAGTACCAACAATGGAACAGTTCCAACAACGGAACAGTTCCAACAATTCCATGAAAGAGTCCCAACAATTCCGTCAAACAGTCCCAACGTTGGGACACGGAATCTACCAAAGAATCTATCAGATGAATCTAAAAATAAAAAAACATGGTTGAGTTTGAAAAAACTTGGTGAAGAAATTCTTTTGGCAACTGATCAGGAAACTTACGAGCAGATCAAAAACGCGACTTGGTTTGATCGAGAGTTACGTGCTTTTGAACTTTACAACGCCGAAAAGAATCTTTGTGATGAACTCATGAATTACCACTTTGCAGATTGGTTAATCAACGCATGTGGAAAATACCAAGCACGTGAACAATCTAAAAAAACAAAAGCTGGAACACAGGTTCGAGTCTCGCAGGGAGATTCAAACACTCTTAGTTCAAAACAGATTTATTCATTCGCTCAAAAACTTTCTGTACACCCAGAGTTTGCAAGCAAATACGCTGAAGGTAACGAGAGCTATGAACAACTTGCAGCACGTATCGCAGTAAAACTCGCAGATCCTGAGCAACAGCAAAAATTTATGCCATACCTAATCCAAGTTGGTTTCACTGCAAAGGGGGCCGCATGACATCAATGAGCCTTGCTGAATACCGTGAATTATTTCCAGTGAAGAAAACTAAAAAGCGCTGTTCAGCAAAGCAAGGTACCAGACAGCCAAGTGAAGGCGAGACGGTACTGGCAACACACCTGAGAGCATGCAAGATCAGTTTTGAGCAGGAATACAAATTCCATCCGAAACGCAAATGGAGAGCAGATTTTCTGATTACGAATACAAAGATTCTGGTTGAGGTCGAAGGTGGTATTTGGATGGCAGGTGGTGGCCGTCACACAAGAGGAAAAGGTTATTTAGGAGATGTGGAGAAATACAACGAAGCGGCAATTATGGGGTTTACAGTTTTACGTTTTAGTACAGAGCAAGTGAAGTCAGGTTTAGCAGTTCAGCAGATAGAGAAAATGGTGAGTGAAAGATGAGTGCAGCTTTAAAAACACAACAAATGGATTGGTCTAAATACACTATTGATGGATGGTTGGAGCAGTTTGGCGCGTGGTGCGAAACAGTTCGGATGAAGGGTGGGGATTTACCTGATGGTCTGCATATTAATCAAATTTACTGGTTAATGCGTGAAGCAGACAGAGAGCTTCCAAAAGGTAAATCTTACATTCGATGTGAGATAAACGATTATGAGGCAGATCAGATTCAAGCACTTTTACGAAATATTTTAAAATCAGATAAAACAGATTTTACGACGAAGTTTGCATTAATATGTTTAATCAAAAATAAAGTAGAAAATAAAGGATTAGGTAAAGTAGCTCAAGAAACAAACCAATCAAAAGCTCAGGCTGCAATTATGGTGAGCTGTGCTAGATTTTATTTAGCCGGACATGATAAAAGACTTATTTTATAAAGAACTTAGATATGAAACAAACATTACTGGTAGAAACAAATGAAGCAGGAAAGCTTCATATTTGGGAATTAATTAAGGAGGGGAAGTTAAAGTCTGTCAAAATGGATCCACCAATAAAAACACTCCAAGGATATGCAATATATTTTAAAAGATTGAATTTTACAGATCAAAGTGTTGATGAAATATCTTTCTTAAAAGCTTCATTAAGTATAATGAAGAGTAAACATAAGTTTGAATATTTAAATGGCATTTGACTGTCTAGACGGATTGTGGCATATTCGTGCTATAGTGTTCGAAGTGTAAGTAAAGCACTAGTATATAAGCCCACTATTTTTTGTGGGCTTTTTAATTTGTTTTAGAAAATTAATGTTATAATCAAAAAATAGATTACTTAGGTCTGTTGTTGTAGGGGGTTGCATAAGTGGTTCAGTTCCACTGGTAGTACTAGGATTAGTTGCCTTTTTCTTAACTTTTTTGTTGTCTTGTTTAACTAACCATTCAACTGTTTCATTAAGTTCGCTGGAGGTGTCTATGGTAAAAAAACATTCATTTATTGCTTTTACAATGTTTGCAAGTGGTTTGGCAATTAATCTGTTTAGTACTGCGCTAGTAGCAGTGCAGACCTAAGTGATTTAAATAAAAGCTCGCCAATCGGTGGGCTTTTTTCTTATAGATTTTTTAATGGTTCCAAGATCAAGATAGAGTTATAATTATTTAAAATATTCAATATTTTGAAGTTTTAATAACTATATTTTAGTGGTAAATTGCAAGAATATTGGAATTTGTAAAATATAATGAAATCATCAAAGATTGTTGAATATTTATGTACATTTGACTCAAATTTAGGTATTTGTAGCTCAGTTACAAACTTTAAGTCACTATTAAGTGCATCTGAGTATATTTCTTTTGCAAGGCACAATATTTTATGGAAAGAAAAAGTATTCGGTTTTGATGTATCCAAAGGTGCAATTTCAGGAGACGCAAATAGTAATTTTTATCATTTAATATTTACAAATTCCAATGATGAAGATCGAGATAGTTTTGATGAATTACTGAAAGCAGTAAGAACAATTTTAGCTAAAGTATCAAATGAAAAAGAACCATTAGTTTTAAGAGATGATATTAGAAGTGATTATGCAATAAAGGCATACCCCATAATCCATGAATTAGAAAATTCAATGCGTAAATTAATTACTAAATTTATGATAACTAAAGTTGGGAAAAACTCAATTACATATAATTCTCCCTTAGAGGTTCTAGACTCTATAAGGAGTGAAAAAAAAGTAGAAAGTCAAAATATACTATATAAGACTGATTTTATACAATTATCTAACTTTCTGTTTAGAGAGGTTTCTACTGATAAATCCAATAGTATCTTTAGTTTTATACGTCAATCCGAAGAGATTTCATTAGATGATTTAAAAAATTTAAAAAATAAACTTCCAATGTCAAATTGGGATAGGTATTTTCAACCAATAATTAATTGTTCTTCTGAGGAACTTAAGACTAGTTGGGAAGAATTATATAAAATAAGATGTACTGTCGCCCATAATAACTTCTTAACAAAAGAGCAATATGATAATTTGTTGACAAAATCTAAAAAAGTTCAAGATATTATTATGGCTGCTTTGGAGAAATTAAGTGATATTGAAGTCAAAGAAGATGAAAAAAATGATATTCTGGATAGTGTAAATATAAATATAAATGAAAAATATGGAGAATTTCTACTATTGTGGAAAGGAATTGAAAGTTCGATTCTTAAAATTATGAGAATGATTGAACCTAATAATAATAATATAGATCATAGAATTTCTCTAAGTTCTTCTAGATTATTAAGACCTTTAATACTCAATGGTATTATTGATCGTAAGTTGTATTATTCGTTGCAACAACTTAGAGATTATAGAAATCAGTTAATTCATATTGAGGAATTTGAACATAGTGAACTCGAAAATTACATTTATAAGGCTCATGAAATTGATGGAATTTTAAAGTCTATAATTAACAATAAAATTAAATTGGCTTCAGAACATCAAGATTTTGATAGTGTAAACAATGAGGCAGATTGAAATTTACTCATGCTTTCATGTTAAATATTGATTATTGGCGGGCTTTTTACTTTATATGTTAAGCTAATCTTCATAATTTTATGGATTAGCTCAATGTATATTTGTGTGGGTGGTGAATTAGATGGACAAAAGATAGAAAAAGAGGGGCGATTATTTAAAGCCTCGGAAATTGATCCATCCTTTTAAACCGAGTACTACAAGCAGATTTTTAACCGTGACAATGTCAATTATCAATTCTGGTTGCCCATTGGATCTGACTTGCATGATATGTCTGAGAAAGTGCTAAATATCCTTAGAGCATCAAAAAACTAGTTTTATCATTTGCCGGACGTATTACGGCAGAAAAGAGCCCCGCTAAATATCGATTATTGGCGGGGCTTTTTAATTTTTTTAAAATAATGTTTAATTGGAAAGTGAAATGTATAAAAATATTATGAAATATAATAAATATACAATTAAATTAAATGCTTAAGTTTAATCATAATAATGGAATTTAAACAGTTTTTACGTAGACAATGCTTTTAGTAACCCAAATAAACATGATCAACGGGAGATAATTCTAAAAAACGGAGTACGGATGCTATGAATGAGAATGCAGAGCTTATAAAGTACATTGATGTGGCTGAGAGCGTATATGATCGTGTATACGAAAATAACAGTATCTCAAATAATTTGATTGTTAACCTAAACCGAATAATGGCTGAAATAAAGAATCAAGCTGCGGAAAAAAGGCTCAAATTGAAGTATAGCTCAATAGACTTCGAATATTGTTTGAGCTTACCCTTGGCTGATCGGGAAATTAAAGTGGATTTAAGTTTGATTCCTCATTTTGAAGATCGCGAAGAGAGTGTTTTGTGGTTAACCAACTTTGTTGGAAAAATTTGTGAACCAAAAAAGATGCGCAGGCAGAAATTAAATTTTCGTTAATTACCTATAAATTATAGATGAACCACCTTAAGAAGGTGGTTTTTTATTGCTAGTTGAATTTGAGTGGGCATTTGGTTCTAATAGACATTACCTATTAATGGGTTGGCTTGCTTTATCATTAACTTAAAGTTAATGGATTGATAAATATAAAAATAACTTTACTTGTTTAACTCCAATTGTTATACACATTAATTATTTAAGGAATTGGGGATTTTAATGACAATTATCACATTGCGAGATGTTGAAACGAATGAGAAAGTGATTGTGAGATCTGTTATTGATCCAATTGCTCAATTTGATGAAAAGGGTGAAGTGCAAATTATCCCAACTAAAAAATGGATATTTGATGAGACAGATGATTTCGTCCCAGAAGATTATTATGGAACTTTTGAGACCGGTAAAATTGGAATGTATGTAACTTTGCAGTATGAGATTATTAAAATCGAAATTAATTAGTATCAATGAAGAATATGAATTCAAAAACTATCTTCACTCGAAATGTATAGGTATTTAAATATTAATGTTTTAAAAGTTTGAATTATTTCATTTTTAATTCAAATCATATTGATAGCGTTTAAATATTATGCAAAGATTCAGTTGGGAATATTTCCGAATAGATATTTCCTATTTCAGGTATTAGCGTAATTTTTCGCTAAGCCCATTTCTGATTGAGAAGCAGAAATGGGCTTTTTTATTTTTAAATATTTCTGTACTATCATGGTGTTGCTTTAAGTAACACTTAACCTTGATGATCAGCGCAAATATCAAATAGGGGGAGCTTGCCTACTAGGCAAGCTTTTTAAATTGATCGATTAGCCTCAATAATTCATTTTAAAATTAAAAAGCAAAATCAAATTTATAGTAGTGCAAGTTGTTGAATATAAATGATTTATATCTTATCTTAAAATTTCCTTAAAAAACTAAAATTACTTGTTGTAACATTGTTGTAATAGGAATACCTTAAGAAAAATTACTTTATAAAAATTAGGATCTCCCGAAATGCCACAGTATCTTATTTTTGCGGAAAATATTTATAAGAAATTGAAAGATGAAGACCTATTTTCACAAGATTGTATTGAAAATATGAACACACTTATGAAATTTATACGCAGTGAAATTGAGGGGACTGAATTTAAATTAAAATATAATTTTATTGATTTTATGGAACAATTAAGTACACCCCTAGAAGAATGCAAAGTAAAAATAGATGTGAGTCTGATCCCCCAATATAATTTAAAAGATGAATATATTTTATGGTTAGCTGGATTTATCGAAAAAATTACAGAGGGGGGACCTAAACCACCTCCGCCAATCAAAAAATTTATTCCAGAGTTTATGAGCCTAAAATCTGAATTGGATTTTTTACCTTTAAATGAGGAAAAAGTTCAAAAACGAAGGTAAAGAAATTACGGATTACTTTAATTCAAAGCCCTAGAAGTCGACTTTAAAGAAGTAATATTTTTTGTCTCTGAGTTTAGCCACCGCCTAAGGGCGGTTTTTTTATGGGTGAGATATGGACGGTAAAGAATACTTTTGGCTTACCCGGAAAAAAGAACCCAAAACCAAACCAAAATCCAGACCACTACCTAAGGCTACCCAAAAGTACTTAGAGGCAGAAGAAGAACTTACTGAAGTTTTAGATAATCTGGAAATTAAATACGAAAAGAAATTTCAGTTTAAATCTACCAAGCATTGGCGTTTTGATTTTCATTTAATAGAGCATCGTATTTTAGTTGAAATTGCTGGTGGCCCTTGGTCTGGTGGTCGTAAGGGTAAGCTTAAAAATAAAGCTTGGAGTCTTGATCGTTACGATGTAGCCGAAGAGATGGGCTACACAGTAGTTCGCATTGAGACAGCGGTAAGGCACCGGATTGATGAGTCTGGCCCTTTACAGTTACGGACTGAATACGCAAGTCAGTGGCTTAAAAATTTAAAGAGGCATATTTTCAATGGATCAGATCAGACCATTTCCTCCAACTGATTTTATAGACCAAGCAGATGAAGAGGAAGCGATACGCATAGTACCTGCGCCTGATTTAAAAAACTGGGTAGTTGCTAATTTTCTAACGCTTGGTGGACCTTTACATAATCCAGATCACGACCATATCGCTGAGATGCTTCATGACAATGAGGGGTTTTTGGCTTTTGCATGGGCTTCTACTGCTTATACGAGAGCTAAGCGTATGGTGCTCGGCCAATGTGAAAAGGTTATGTTTCAACAAGGCGGCTGGAAGAAAGCCCGCCAAGAGCAACAAATGCGTGATTGGTTTGGGTTTGTTCCAATTTACTTAATCACAATCGATGCAAGCTTTTGTGAAAAGGCTAACGATAGCGAGTTTTGTGCTTTGCTTGAACATGAGCTATATCACATTGGTGTAGAGCGAGACTCGGACGGTGAGATTATTTACAGCGATCATACTGGCTTACCAAAGCACTATTTAGCTGGTCACGATGTTGAAGAGTTTATAGGCGTCGTTAAGCGCTGGGGCGCAAACGACAGCGTTAAGCGGCTCATAGAAGTCGCTAAAAACCCGCCGTTTGTTTCTGATTTAGATATATCAAAATGCTGCGGGAACTGTGTAATCAATTGAGCTTAATGGCTCTTTTTTTTGCCCGTTTTGTTATACGTAGTTATACGGTGAGGAAGTTATGGCAATACTAAAAGAGCCTGTGAAAATCTTTATAGTTCAGTCTCTTGCTTGTCGTGACACGCCTCAAGAAGTAGCAGAACTCGTAAAACAAGAATTTGGCGTTGATATTGATCGAGTTCAAGTTGCAACTTATGACCCAACTAAGGCTGCTGGTAAGAATTTAAGTAAAAAGTATATCGAGCTATTTGAGAAAACCAGAGATGAGTTTGACAAGGGTTTAGTTGATATTCCAATTGCCAACAAGTACTACCGTCTGAAGCAATATCAAAGACAACTTGATAGAACTAGAAACGTTAAAACAGCGTTAAAAATTCTGGAGCAAGCTGCAAAAGATATCGGCGGACAGTTTACCAACCGTCAAGAAATAACAGGTAAAGACGGTGGTCCAGTTCAAACGGTCAATTCTGATATTCCTGTTCCAATGGAAGACTACTTAAAAGCGCGGAGGGAAGTCCTAGATGAGTACTGATGCGGCTCGGGATAAAGCCATCCGGATCGAGGCGCAAGAAGATTTATATTTCTTCACGAGGTACATGTTTAAGGAGCGCCGTAATTATAAATGGATGCAGAACTGGCACCACTTAGAAATCTGTGAAGCTTTAATGAAGGTATATCGCGGTGAGACTAAGCGGTTAATTATTAACGTTCCACCTCGATATTCAAAAACTGAAATTGCTGTAATTAATTTTATGGCTTGGTGTTTTGGTAAGAATCCTGATTCAGAATTTATTCATATCAGTTATTCGGCCATGCTTGCTGCAAATAACGCATTTCAGACTCGCAATATGGTTCAAGAAGAGGCTTACAAAAAGGTCTTTCCTGAACTTAAATTACGTGACGATAGTAAAGCTAAGGATTTCTGGCGTACAGCTGCAGGTGGTGTCTGCTATGCGACTGGTACAGGCGGTACCATTACAGGTTTTGGTGCAGGCAAAATGCGTGAAGGCTTTGGTGGCTGCATCATTATTGATGACCCGCATAAAGCTGATGAAGCAAAATCAAAAACTATCCGTGAAGGTGTGATTGACTGGTTTCAAAATACACTCGAGTCACGTACTAACTCGCCAGATACGCCGATCATTGTGATTATGCAGCGGCTTCATGAAGAAGATTTAGCGGGCTGGTTATTAGGTGATAGAAAAGACGGCATTCCTGTAGCTGGTGGTAACGGTGAAGTGTGGGAGCATCTATGTCTTTCAGCTATTCAAGAGGACGGATCCGCACTGTGGCCAGCAAAACACAATATTCAAAAGTTGAAACAAATGGAGCAAGCTGCGCCGTATGTTTTTGCCGGGCAATATCGACAAATGCCATCACCGCCAGCAGGCGGTTTTTTTAAGCCTGACAATATTGAAATTGTGGATGCTTTACCTGCTGATGTAGTGAAGCAAGTAAGGGCTTGGGACTTTGGTGCAACTGAGAATGAAGGCGACTTTACAGCAGGTGTTAGGGAGGCTTTGGGGGCAGATGGTTTTACCTATATTGTCGATGTAACAAAAGGGCAACTTGGTCCTGACAATGTCAATAAACGCTTAAAACAAGTCACAGAGTTGGATGGGATGAGCGTAACGGTAAGGATCCCTCAAGATCCTGGTCAAGCTGGTAAATCACAAGCCAGTTCATTCGTAAAACTTCTCGCAGGTTATGACGTAAAAGCTAAACCTGTTTCAGGTGACAAACTCACACGTGCACAGCCCTTTGCGGCTCAAGTTAACGTGGGTAACGTCAGAATGTTGAGAGGTGATTGGAATAAAGAGTTTATTGAAGAGCTTCGAAATTTTCCGAATGGAACGCATGACGACCAGGTTGATGCTGGTTCAGATGCATTTAATGAATTGAATGGAGGTTTTGAAGCCTTCTTTGCTGATATGGGATTTGCTCGATGAGTGACGTAACTTTTAAACATCCTGAGTATGTTAAGAACTTGCCATACTGGCAGAAGCTAGATGACGTGTGTGAAGGTGAGGATGCTGTAAAGTCTAAAGGTGAGAAATATTTGCCTAAGCCAAATGCACATGATAAGTCACCTGCAAATAAGAGTGCTTATTTAGCTTATTTGATACGTGCTGTGTTTTATGAAGTTACAGGTACAACGTCAAACAGTTTAGTGGGTGCTGCATTTGCTACAGATCCAAGCTTTAAGTTTCCATCTCAACTTGAGCATTTAGAGCGCAATGCTAACGGCGCAGGCTTGAGTGCTTATCAATTAGCTCAAACCGGTATTCGTCATTTATTAAAGCATTACCGCTGTGCTCTATATGTAGACTATCCAGCAGTTACCCCGGCACGAAATCTTGCAGAGTTTAAGCAGCAAAAAGCTTACCCAATGATTCACTTATTGAATGCCATTGATGTGATCAATTGGGATTCAATGATGATCGATAATCAGAAAAAGCTTAGCTTAGTGGTCATCCGTGAATTTACTTCTGAACGTGGTACTGATGGCTTTAGCAAAACTGAGGTCGAGCAGTACAGAGTCCTGCGTTTAGAACCGAATAGTGAAGGAAATTACATCTATACAGTTCAGGTTTATACCAAAGGGGATAAAGGTACTTGGGTAGGAGGGGAAAAGAAATTTCCAACAGATTATAACGGTGATTTCTGGTCCTATATTCCATTCACTTTTGTGGGGGCTATTGATAACTCTGAGGAGATTAAGAAGCCTCCATTGCTCCCATTAGCTAATCTCAATTTAGCTCACTATAGAGACAGTGCGGACTTTCAAGAGTCCGTTTTTTATATGGGGCAACCTCAGTTTTATGCAAAGGGAGTCAATTGGGCTTGGTACGATGAAGCCAAAAAGCGGGGCATTTATATCGGTGCAAAAGTTCTTTTACCATTACCTGAAAACGGTGATTTGGGAATTGTACAAGCAGATCCAAATACTTTAGCTCGGGAAGCTATGAAGGATAAATGGGATCAGATGAAAGAAATGGGTGCTCGTTTAATTGAAAAGGGTTCAGCAGCCAAAAAGACTGCTACTGAATCCAACAGTGATGATGCTGTACAGCATTCAGTTCTTTCATTATGTGTTGTGAATATGAATGAAGCCTTTTCGATGGCTTTAAGATGGGCAGCTAAGTTTGTAACGCCTAATGTAGATGTTCTGTCTAAAGATGAACTGATGTTCGAAATCAGTCAGGAATTTAATAAACAAGGGTATCAAGCTGAACTTGCTCGTCAATTATATGAGGCAGCTTTACAAGGCCGATCTTCATTTAAATCTTGGTGGGAATATAACCAGACTGGAATGTTCCCAAAACAAAAGTATAAAGAAGAGCTGGACAACATCGAAGGCGAAAAAGACGGAACAGTGAATTTATAGGTAGGGTGATATGGCTAAAGATAATAAAAATCTTTTGGAGGTACTCACTCAACACCAGGCTTATCTTTATCGTGCTTCTTCACAATCAGTAAATGAATTATTGGGTTTATTCAATGATGATACGAACGCAATGCTCTCAAAGCTTCGTGATTTACTGGATGAACTTAGTGATTCAGAAAAGATTGCTTTGGCAGGAGGCAAATACACAACTTCAAATCTAAAGGAAATTAAAGATTTAATTACCCTATGGTTCAGTAGTGTAAATACAAGCCTACCTGAAGTATTCGCCGTTTCGGCTACGGCAATGGCCGTTTATGAAGCCAGTTATATGGCAAAGTTATTCGGCACAAAGATAAATAAACCTGATGGAGAAAAGCTTTATTCTGCGGCTAAAAAGGTTCCACTTACAGGCGGTGCTCTTGTTGATGATCTTTTATCAAGAATTGCAGAAAGTGCCCGTCAAAAGGTTGAGTATGCAATTCGAGATGGTATTAATTCAGGCAAAACGAACCAAGAAATTATTCAGCGTATTCGCGGTACCAAACGTCTTAATTTTGAAGATGGACTGTTAAACACCACTAAATCTGATATTGATCGCACTGTTAGGACGGTACGCAGTCATGTAGCCAATCAAGCCTATCTGAATAGCTTTAATCAATTAGGCTTTGAATATGTACGATTTGTTAGTGTACTTGATGGAAGAACTTCTAAGTTGTGTGCTTCGCTTGACGGTTCAATTTGGGAAATAAACGACCCCGCTAAACGTGTACCGCCGTTGCATCCTCATTGCCGCAGTATCTTAGTACCAGTGGAAAAAAATGGGCAATTAGTTGGTGAGCGACCGTTTGTAATGGATGAGCGAAAAGTTAAGGACATCCCGAAAGACGAGCGTAGTCAATTAATAGGGCAATTGGATGCAAATACCACATTCAAAGACTTCTTTAAGAAAACTGATGACTTTTTCCAAAAAGAGTGGCTTGGGCCAAAGCGTTATAAGCTCTACAAGGAAGGAAAGTTTGATTTTGAAAAGTTCTTCGATCCGGAGGGGCGCCTTTACACACTCGGACAACTTCGTAAGTTGGATGAGCAGAAATTCAAGGAGTTGGGCTTATGAGTGATTTAAGACATTTAGTTCTTAAGCGTCATCCGACCTTTAAAGGTTTTTTAGTTGTTTGTGATGAAGAAACAGGATTACCTCTTGCAGGGCAAAAAGCGGTACATATGAATAGTGATGCTCAAGATGGACCAGCAACGATTAGCGTAACATTCGAAGCCTATGGTGAGAATGGAGTCCGCTTAGTGGGTGATGAGCCAAGAGAACTTTTAACAAAGTAAATGTAGCTAAAGGTGGTAAAAATGTCTGAAATATCAGTTGCTGAATATGTAAAAAGAAAAGAAGAGTTAGAAAGAACCCTAACATTTCAACTTGCTGAATTGATCAGTAAATTTGAAAAAGATACAGGCGTAAATGTTCAAGATGTTTATGCAAATTTTGCTAGTGCCACATGTTTGGGTGGTTCTGAAAAGTACTTCCTAACTGGTGTGACAGTTAAAACCTCAATTTCTGATTAACCCAATTTATTAATTCCATAGCACCTTAAGGGTGCTTTTTTTGTGAGAAGAAAATGACCAAAGACGTAACAGAGCAAGAGTTAGTTGAAAAGTCTGTGGCACCTAGAGTAACTAAAACTCAAATTGATGCATTGATGGAGCGCGTTACTTACACGGTTGAGCAATGTCCCGGAGGCACAACATCTACGTTTGTTCATGCATTTTTAGATGGAAAGTTTTTTCTAGCTACGGGTTTTAGTGCATGTGTAAATGCCGAAAACTTTGATGCAGAAATAGGTGAACGTATGGCTCGAGGTAATGCAGAAAAGCATGCTGAAAATAAGCTATAGGAACTAGAAGGCTACCGTTTGTTTGCATCTAATTTTTAAATTTAACTTTGAATTATAGCGTCCCTCGGGGCGCTTTTTTATTACCTGCCGAAAGTGGATGCAGACGGCGAATCCGGGTGGATGCCCATTTTAAATATATAGGTTGGATGACCAATGAAACTTAAAACAGTAACGATCGACGGTAAGGTATATGCGGAAGTAGAGGGTGATAAGCCAATCTATGTTCATGATGATGGCAAAGAGATGCCACATGATGCCGCTCACTCTGTAGCAACTATTGCACGTTTAAACAATGAAGCTAAAACAAATCGTGAAGCTAAAGAAGCTGCGGAAAAAGCCCTAAAAGCTTTTGAAGGTATCGATGATCCAATAGCAGCTAAGAAAGCAATTCAGACTATGCAAAACCTTGACGATAAAAAGCTGGTGGATGCTGGCGAAGTTGAGAAAGTGAAAGCTGAAGCTATCAAAGCAGTTGAAGAAAAATATGCTCCTATTGTTGAGCAGCGTGATGCTCTACAAGCCTCTTTGCATAAAGAACTTATCGGGGGTGGTTTTGCTCGTTCTCAGTACATTCAAGACAACATTGCAGTTCCAGTTGATATGGTTCAGGCAACCTTTGGTAATCACTTCAAAATCGAAGATGGAGAAGTGGTTGCCTACGACCAAAAAGGCGAAAAGATTTATTCCCGTGTTCGCCCTGGTGAACTTGCAAATGTTGATGAAGCTTTAGAGTCCTTGGTTGGTGGATACCAGCATAAAGACTTAATCCTTAAAGGTGGTAAAGGAAATGGCGGTGGTTTCCAAAGCGGGGGCAAAGGTGGAGCACCTACAGGTATGAAGCGCAGTGAGATGTCAGTATCTCAAAGAGCCGATTACATCAAAGAACATGGCCAAGAATCCTTCCTAAAACTACCGAACTAATTATTAAACATTTGGAGATAAGTCGTTATGACTACAACAGTTAATTCAGACATGATTATCTATAACCAATTGGCTCAAACTGCTTATTTAGAGCGTTTGCAAGACAATTTGAATGTCTTTAACGAGGCATCAGCTGGAGCGATTCTTTATAAAAATGAAATCATTGAAGGCGATTTTAATAAAGAATCATTTTATCGTGTTGGTGGCAGCATCAAGCACCGTGATGTGAACTCAAACGCTAAAGTTAACCATGAAAAAATTGCCGCTGGAGAATCTGTAGGTGTGAAAATTCCGTTTAAATACGGTCCTTATGCATCTACTGAAGAAGCTTTTAAGCGCCGTGCTCGTACACCTGAAGAGTTTGCAATGATTCTTGGGTATGATCTGGCTGATGCTTTAGTTGCAGGGCGTTTACAGTACAGCTTGGCTTCATTGAAAGCAGCAATTACAAGCAATCCTGATATGGTGGCAAAAGGAAGTATTGCAGTAGATGGTCGTAAAGCATTAACCCGTGGGATGCGTAAATTTGGTGACAAGTTTGGTCGTATCGGTTTGTGGGTAATGAACTCGGATACGTACTTCGATATTGTCGATGATGCGATTACTAAACAAATCTACGGCGAATCTGAAATCGTTATTTATGGCGGTTTACCAGGTACTTTAGGTAAACCTGTACTTGTTACTGACGCCGTAGGCGATAACGATGCATTTGGCCTGCAGTATGGTGCTGTGACTGTAACTGAGTCCCAAGTACCAGGTTTCCGCGCATACGACATCAATGATGAAGAAAACTTTGCTATTGGTATGCGTGCTGAAGGTACATTCAACCTAGATATTCTTGGTTATAGCTGGGATACAACGAAAGGTGAGAATCCAGATCTTACTTTGCTTGGATCAAGTGCTAACTGGAAGAAACATGCAACCAGCAACAAAATGACCGCTGGTACATTGCTTGATTTGTCTGGTACACCTTAAAACCTTAAACACCTAAATTTATTGGAGGGCTATTTAGCCCTCTTTTTTATTATTAAGAGAAAAGTATCATGAAGTTAATCTATACGCGTATTGCCGCAGCAGCAGCTTTAGAAGTTGGGACTATTGCGAATCCTGACTATTATGAAAATCCAAATCGTAGTGCTGAAGAAGTAATCATCTACGGTGATTACCCGAAAATCAAAAATGATTATGAAGCTTTAGATATTCCAGTTGAAGTTCGTAAACTGGAAGAGCCTGCAAAAACGACTTTGGCCACAGTAAATGTCGCAGTGGGAATTACCCCTGAGCTGCAAGAGGTCATTGATAATACAAAAGCTGAGTGTGAAAAGGTTGTTGAGGAAAACGGGCAACTTAAACAGAAAATCGAATTCTTGAAACAGGCAAGTGGTGATAGTTCCGAATTAATTTCTGAAAACTCACGTTTAAAAGATGCTGTAACCCTAGCAGACAATGCTACTAAAGCAGCTGAAGGACAAGTGGTAAGCATCCAAGCAGAATTTGATGCTTTTAAAAATGATGTTGCTGCTATGCAAGCGCGTATTAATGAATTGGGAGCTGGAAAAGCGGCAGAAAATCCAGCAACAGAAACGTCGACAAATGATTTTGAAAATTGGTCTAACGATCAATTAAAAGAATATTTGGCAAGTAAAGACATTGGCTATAAACCATCTGCAACAAAACCAGAACTTCTTAAATTAATCCCGAAGGAATAATGATATGAGCTTTATTACTCTAGATGACGCAAATTCAATTTTGGGCAGAGATTTTGCACCGGATAGTGATAAAGCTCGCCTGGTTCAACTTGCAAATGTATGGATGAAAAAACGAATTGGATTTGTGCCGGATCCTATAGATTCACTTCTTAAAGATGCTGCTTGTGAAATCATTAAAGGCATTCTGGCCAAGGTGATTTATAACGGCAAAGAGCAGTTGCTTAAACGGAAGAAAGTTAAAGCTGATTCAGTAGAATCTGAAAAAGAGTATCAAGAGGGTACTGAAGCGATTTCTAGCTTTGAACAGATAGCAATTGATTATATTGAATCGCTTGATTTGAAAGATCCTAATGCAAGTTTTAATGGTTTTGGTATTCCACTTTATAGGGCATAAATCATGGGCTTACGTGATGAAATTCAGGCAGATCTTGTTGAAGCATTTAATGAAGATTTAGCAGACGCCGTTCATACATTTACTTGTGAACGGATCTCAAAAAAAGATTGGGATCCTAAGACTGAAACTCATGTTGAAGTTAAAGAAAATTATTCTGGTCGTGGTGTTTTGTTTGGCTCTTACAAACAATATGAAATCCAAACCCTTGGAGTGCTGGCCACAGATAAGAAAGCGACCGTGCTTCAAAATGAAGTGACAATGGTGCCCATTATGGAAGATGAGTGGGTTACACCTTTAGGCACTTTTCGTGTCAAACACATTCAACAGGATCCCGCTGCAACTATTTGGAAATGTCAGTTGAGGAAGGTTTGATTACTTGTTCTAATATTCTTCTAAATTAGGGGGATATATGGCTAAAGATGATTTAAGATTAAGAATAAAGAAAATCTGGTTATGGACTATTTTAGGAATTATTTTCTATTTGATAATTTCTTTTTTTCTTAAAAGTTCATATCCAATAACACACCATAAATTTAATTTAACTGAAGCTTATGAAGTATTAAAAGACTCCTTAACAATTGCAGCAGCTTTTTTAGCTCCAGTTGCGGCATTTGTGCTTTTTAGTGATTGGCGATTGCAACACAGAGCAATAGCAAAAGAGAATAATTCATCTAACATATTTAGTTTAATAAATAGATTCTCTGTTGAAATAAATATTTTAAATATTTTAATTATTCAAGCACCAACTTCGCATGCTTCTTTTCTCGATGATATTCATAAGAAAATTGAAGAATGTGAAATTAAAAATAGTGAATTAATAGTAGAGTTTAATGACTTTTATCATAAAGTCACAACTGATAATGGATTTACAGATTTGTGTGAAGAAATTATTACTTTAAGTTTTCCTGCATTTCTCCATAATGCTGCAATTTATTATACTCTATTAGTTAAACTCACCTATCCAGACAGTCACGCATTTGCAGAGGGACCAAATTTCTCAGTGGATGATTTTGTAAGTCGATGTAAAGATGAATTAAAAGAGATTCAAATAGCTAAAGACGAAGATCTTAGACAAATCAATGAAAATCTGGGGCGACTAAGTACTCTTAAAGAAGAATTAAATGTTTAAACCCACTTCGGTGGGTTTTTTAATGGGCGCAATTTTGGAGTTTAGATGATAAGTACAGATTACGTTCCTTTATGGCATATCTCACCATTCCAACATGTTCAATACACGCTTGCTCGTAATCAGCTTCACATGGATCTGTTATTCGAAGATATGAATAAAGTGGATCCGTTTTTATCTTCTGCAGGCGCAGCGGCGCAAGTCGATTACTATTTTGATGGCGCTTATGCAATTGTTCAGCTTGGCGATACATCAGAAAGAAAACCGATTGAAGTTTATGGACTGCTTTTACATGAAGCTGTTCATGTCTGGCAAAAAATCAGAAAACTAATGGGTGAAAAGGAGCCTAGCTCAGAATTTGAAGCTTACTCAATTCAAGCGATCGCTCAAGACCTTTTCGAAATGTACGAAGAAAGTGAGGTAAAGCATGGGATGGAAGGGGAAAAAACCAACTGATTTTAGTTTTGATGTGACTAAAACAGCAGAGGAAAAGGTAAAGAAAATCACCATGGATACAGTGCAATCATTAGTTGTTTCAAGTCCAGTTGATACTGGTGCTTATCGTTCTTCTCATATAGTTTCAATTGGATCTGGTGACTTTGGTGTACGTGGACCGGAAACAAACGCCGTTCAAGATGCTGCTATTCAAGCGGTCAAGTTTAAGCTGGGTAATATGGTATATATCCAGAATAATCAGCCATACGCTGAACGCTTAGAAAATGGTTGGTCTGATCAAGCACCGCAAGGTATTTACAACACCACGTTTACTTATATTTCTCAAAAATACGGTGGTTAAGATGGCAATGACTTTAGAGCAGACAAGGCAAGCTATTATCGATCGTATGCAAAGCTTTACTGGTATTGCGCAGGACAGAATCCAGTATCCAAATGCACCAGGCTTTACAGTGCCAAAGGAAGGCTTGTGGTGTTGTCTAACCATTGCAGGCGGTGCTAGCTTTATTTCAGGTGTAGCAGATAAGCCTTGTAACCGTCGTACCGGTAATATTATGGTTCAGTGTTTTGATCGACTTCATGTAGGAGAAAAAGCACTAACGATTCTCGGTGATTCTTTATTGGCTCATTTTGAACATTTCTCTTTTGATGATCTGGAATGTTTGAACGGACAATCTATTAAAGTTGGTAAAGATGCTGACTTTGTGCAATACAATGTGACCATTGGATTTACGGTGAATTGATATGGCAAAAAGGTACTTTGAAACGGTAACTGGTGAGGTTCTCGAATATGAGGACATAGAAGAAATCCCATGCAGACACAAAAATATTGAATATTCGAGAATAGAAAGTATTGAGCATCTATCAATTTGGATTTGTAGCAAATGTGGCAAACGATTTAATCAGAGCCAATTGGAAGATGAGGTGACGAAATGTATGAAGATTACGTAAGGTATTTAACTGAGAGAAAAGAACTTATCAGTAACATCTTATTAATTTCGAGTAATCCTCCAGATAATCTTGATAAGAAAACCATTTCGGAATTAATGCGTATTAATTATGCAGGTATAGATAACAAGTGCAGCCGTTGTGGTCATGAGAACAAGATTCCATCTTTTAAATCCATCTATCGTAATAATGCTTCATAAAATCACTTGAAAAAGCACACGCCTTCGGGCGGTTTTTTTGTTTTACTCACTACCACCTCATCGGTGGTTTTTTTATGTCTATAGGAATCACTTATGAGCAATTTCGTGTTTAAGCGTGGTGACACATTCAACTTGAACTTGCAGCTTGTCGATATTGATGAGGCTTTGCAGTATCCACCTGATGATGTTCGCCGTGCTATTGATCTGACAGGCTACACGTTCACATCACAGATTAAATCATTAGCGGATGGTGCAGCGGTGGCCACATTGACTTGTGCAGCATTAAATCAGAGCACACAGAAGGGATGGCTGAATATTAAATCTAGTGCAAGCACTGCAACTTGGCCCTTAGGTCTGTGTCAGATGGATATTAAAGCTGTAGTTAGTGGTACTACACAGCACACTGAAACTTTGACTTTCCAAGTGATTGACGGGGTAACAGCATAATGGCAAATCTTGTTTTTAAATTTAGTTGGGATCATCGGCCATTCCCATATAACGCTTCGCAGGGAAAACGGCAGTTTATGCTGCCATTTGCCTCGGGTATTCCAAACTTAAATCCACAGCTTTCTCAAGTTCAAGGTGCAGGTACAGCTGCTGCAGCCAATATTGGAAGTGCAGATGGAAATGTAATTGGTGTGACAGGTATTATTGTTAACTGTCAGGGGGCACAACGATTAGATTTAGGTACATCAACAAGCTCAGCTACAACTGCGG
Organism: Acinetobacter sp. 1294243; assembly: GCF_000588015.1. Classification (NCBI taxonomy): domain Bacteria; kingdom Pseudomonadati; phylum Pseudomonadota; class Gammaproteobacteria; order Moraxellales; family Moraxellaceae; genus Acinetobacter; species Acinetobacter sp. 1294243. The sequence continues at coordinate 1,946 of NZ_JFXG01000006.1, read as the reverse complement.
TAGAAATGGGATCACTCTCGGTAGCTGGCAATACTTTTATTGATCTGCATACATCGGGAGCTCCAACTGATTATGATGTTCGTCTCTTAGCTACAGGCGGGGATCCAGCTAATGCGGGAGCGGGCATTTTAAATGTGACAGCAAATACTACTATCTTTAATAGTAAGCTTCGGTCTTTACCAACATTTAATCAAACCACTTCTGGAAATGAAGCTGCAAATCTTTATATCTCTGCTGGTGGTGATATTTATCGTGCAGGTAAAACTTATAACAACTTTGGTTTAGGTTTAACCACATTACAGGCCACGAATAGTGTTGATTTGAATACCGCAAATTTACCTAGTGGCATTTATTCTGGGCAAACTTGGACGAACTCAGGCACTGCTTCGCAGTGGCAAACAGTACTGCAATTAAATCTAGCATCTGATGGTCCTAATTATCAGACACAAATTTCGTTCGATGGTAATGGAGTAGACACTAAATTAATTTCTCCTTCAATTCGTCGTAAATTAGGGGGAGCATGGAGTTCTTGGTATAAATTTTGGACACAGTCAAATACTACCGTAGATGCAAATGGGTTTATTAAGTCTTCTTCACCAATCGTTAAGCTATTTGCTGACTCAATAGAATTAAATGACCAAGCAAGAAAACAGCCGGTTGAATTTGAAAAAATTGATGTAGGTAATTATCTTCTAAAAGGTTCTTTGGGTTTTGCTCAAGAAGGTTGGTACATTGAGTTACCCAAAGATGCCAACGGTAATAAAGTGGTTGCCGTAGAGTATTCAACTCTAGAAAATGGCGACATTTCAATTAAGACCTATAAGCGTAAATTTGATTTTGAGCTTGCTGCAGTTGTTGCTGATCATGAAAATCCAATGGATATTCCATTAACCCGTTGGATCGATATTCGATTACATGAAGAACCTGAGCCAGATACCGAAATTATTCCAACAGAGACTCCTCTAGACTTTCAACCAACAAATTTATCCGCGGCTGTAGCTGCAGCTATGAATGGTGTGGAACCGCCAGAAATCTCAGACACAGACGAAACACTTTAATAACCCGCTTACACAGCGGGTTTTTTATTGCCTAAATTTTGGAGAGCCATAAATGAGTTCAGGCGCAAAAATTCGATTATATGCTTGTGAAGAAGCAGTATTGGGAACAACCCCAGCAAACCCGATCTGGTACACAGTTCGCCGTGTTAATGATAGTTTGACTGAAAATGTCACAACTGAAGATAGTAGTGAGGTAGTTGATTCACGTTTTCGCCAAGGTGCTGTTGTAACGGAAGCCGAAGTAACTGGTCAACTAGAGTTTGAATTATCTCTAGGTACCTTTGACTTATTCTTAAATGTTCTCGCTTTCAATAACTGGGCTGGTAATGCTTTGAGTTTTGGTGGTGGAGTCCGTAAGTCACTTACCTTAGTAAAAGTCTTTGAAGATATTGGTCAAGTCTTTATTTATCGCGGTATTCAAGTGAATACAGGTGAAATGACGATCCAGACTACAGGTAAAATCACTGGTAACTTTGGTTTAGTGGGTAGCTCATTTACGCGACAGCAGGTTAATCCTGTTACCAATCCTATTCCCGCATCGACTCGCCCTCTAGTGAGTATGCCAAACGTTGAAAAGCTACTTATTAATGGTCAGTCAATTCAAGGTAAAGCTTGTCTGCAGACACTCACCATCAACTTTAATAATAATCTGGAAGCGATCCGTTGTATCGGTTCTGGTAAGTACACGCCTGAGTTCTACTTAGAAAAAATGATGGATATTGGTGTAAATGCCAATTTCATGTTCTCAGCAACATCTGCTGCTTGGATTGATGCAATCAAGACTCGTGATGTATTTACGATGACCTTTGATATTACCGATAGCAAGGGAAGTAAATACTCATTTAATTTCCCACAGCTTGAAGTCAAGGAAGCAAATCATCCGGATGG